>CAZJRV010000116.1:3987-9200 GCA_964548235.1 uncultured Verrucomicrobiota bacterium | reverse complement strand
AATCAGTTTGCCCTTTCATTGAAAAAACTCGAGGGCCTCGGCAGCGAAAAGACCGGGGCGGCGGAAAAGACAACCGACAAGAAAACAACCTCCCAAGTCATCTTCGGCATTGGCGTACTGGGCATGGCGATTTCCACCATCATCATCCTGATGCTGATCAACGGCTTTTGTCTCACCGAGGCGATGGGCGCGAAAATGGGCGGCGTGGTGCACCGCACCGGCGCATTGTTGCCGGGCATCACCGGCGCGCTGGGCTTCTTATTTTTGTGGGGCAACGCGAAGGCTCATTTTTTGCTAACGCAACCCACCAGCATCTTTGGCATGGTGCTGCTGCCGATTGCGTACTTCACGTTCTTCTGCATGATCAACAGCAAGGAATTGATGGGCGACGCGCTGCCCAAGGGCGGCAAGCGTGTGGCGTTGAACCTCGCCATGGGGCTGGCGCTGGTGGCGGCCTCCATTGGGGCGGCGTGGTCCATTTGGAGCAATATTCTGTGGGTCGGCGTGGGCGTGGTGGGGGCATTTATCCTGCTCGTGTGGTTTGGGCACGGTTACCGCAAGCTGAACCAAAAGCTCGACCGGATTGAGTCCAAGTTGGGCGACAAATAACAGCGCTTTCCTCCACATTATCCTTGTCCAATCTGCTCCGCGCGGAAACAATCAGCGCATCCACCATGGATTGTTTCCGTACAGGACGCTGTGGGCTTGTGCCGTGCGGGGGCGGAGGAATTTCCTTTGCCGCCCCCGCCCCCGGCCCGGGGAGTGGCGCGCCCGGCGCCGGGCCGGCGGGCGGCCCCCATCCTTCAACCCCCTGTTTAATTGAACCTATGAAACCTTATCCCTCAGAAGACATTCGCAATTTCGCCATTGTGGGCCACGCATCGTCGGGCAAGACGATGTTGGCCGAAAGCATCGAGGCCGCCGCAGGCGCCATCAATCGGCTGGGCAGCATTGAGGCGGGCACGACGATGAGCGATTATCACGACGCGGAAAAGGAACGGCAGATTTCCATCAACGCCACGCCGTTGTGCGTGGAGTTTGGCGGCAAGAAACTGAACTTCATTGACACGCCCGGCTACCTCGATTTCATGGCCGAGGCGCTGGGCGCGCTGCGAGTGTGCGACTCGGCGCTGGTGGTGGTCAGCGCCGCCAACGGCGTGGAGGTGGGCACCACCAAGGTGTGGGACTGGTCCCGTGAGCTGGGCGTGCCGCACGTGGTGGCGGTGAACGGGCTGGACAAAGAGCACGTTGACTTCGAAACCGCGCTGGCCAGCCTGCGCGAGAATTTCGGCAACAAGGTGATGCCACTCACGGTGCCGGTGAATGTCGGCCCCGGATTGAATCAGGTGATCGACGTGCTGAACAAAAAGCTGCTGACTTTCGAGACAGACGGCAGCGGCAAATTTACCGAGGAGGAGTCAGCCGAGGCGGAGGATTTGCACACGGAACTCATCGAGCTGATCGCCGAGTCGGACGACTCGTTGCTGGAGAAATTCTTCGAGGAAGGAAACCTCACCGAGGAGGAACTGCGCAGCGGACTACACAAGGCGCTGCAGGCGGAGGGACTCATTCCCGTGTTTGCCACGAGTGCGACGACTAATGTGGGCGTGACCTGCCTCATGGATTTCATCGCCCGATACGGCTCCTCGCCGGCGGATCACCCGGTGACCAAGGCCATCAAGGCCGACGAATCTGAAACGGAAATAAACCTCACCGACAAGGATCCGGTGCTGTTCATATACAAGACGATGAACGAGGGTCACGTGGGGTCGCAGTCATTTTTCAAGCTGCATGCGGGCACCCTCAAGCCGGGCGCGGATCTCAAGAACACCACCCACAAATCCTCCGAGCGCATCAACCAGATCCACGTGCTGAACGGCAAAGATCGTACGCCTGTGGACGAACTCGCGCCGGGCGACCTCGGCGCACTGGTGAAGCTCAAGCACTCGCACACTTGCGACACGTTGGTGGGCGGCAAGGTCGATGCCGCGCTTCCCCCGATTGATTTTCCCGGTGCCAACATCCATTTCGCCCTGCGCTCCCAAGGCAAAGGCGATGAGGACAAGATTGCCGCCGGACTCTCCGCATTGCACGAGGAAGATCCCACCTTCATTTACCGCGTGGATGGAGACCTGCACCAGACGGTGATTTCCGGCCAGGGCGAACTGCATCTCAAGGTGGTTTGCAGCCGACTTGAGGAACGATTCCACGTGAAAATTGAATTGAGCGAACCGCGCGTGCCTCTGCGCGAGGCGATCACCATCCCGGCTGAGAGCAAGTACCGCCACAAGAAACAATCCGGCGGCGCGGGCCAATTTGCCGAGGTGTGGATGCGCATTGAGCCACGTGAGCGCGATTCGGGCGTGGAGTTTATCGAGTCGCTCGTCGGCCAAAACGTCAGTCGCAGCTTTGTGCCCTCCGTGAAAAAGGGCGTGGACCAAGCCTGCACCGAGGGCATCATCGCCGGCTACGGCGTGGTGGATGTAAAAATAGATTTCTATGATGGCAAGGAACACCCGGTGGATTCCAAGGATGTCGCGTTCCAAACCGCCGGCAAACAAGCCTTCCGCGAAGCCTTCAAGGCCGCCAAACCCTGCCTGCTCGAGCCCATCATGCACGTGGAAATCATGGTGCCCGAGGAATTTATGGGCGCGGTGATGGGCGACCTCAACAGTCGCCGCGGCAAAATCCAGGGTATGGACGCCGACGGCGCATTCCAAGTCGTCAAAGCCCACGTGCCGCAAATGGACCTCTACAAATACTCCACCAACCTGCGTTCATTGACCGAGGGCCGCGGCCTACACACCGAGGCGCTGAGCCATTACGAAAATATGCCGCGCGACATGGAACAAAAAGTCATCGCCAGCAACCAAAGCAACGGCGAGGAATGATCAAGAGTAAAAAGGCAAAGCCACACCGCAAAAGTCAAGAGTTGTGCAGAGCTGTAGCGCAGAATTTTCCAATCTGCCGTACCGCCGGCTTACAGGCGGCAAACCAGCCGTATTGAACACTGTGGCTTTTACTTTCCAATCCCCGCCACCCAAAGCACCAACCCGATGATCGCGAAACAAATCGCAAAGCAGCCGATGAATCCCCAGAAATCCATCGGCGTGGGCCGTTGAATTTCCAGTTGGGTTTTAGGGAACAGTTTTCGGCCATTAAAACGACTCGGCTCCGCGTAGCTTTTTTCCATCTCAGCTTTGTCCTCCTCAGGATCGGGCTGCACCGGAGTTTTCATTCGCACGTACAATCGATCAAGCGACTCCTTGGAATTGGGCCGCGTGAGCAGGCTCGCGATAATCATCACGAGAAAAGGTGCGATGATTTTGAAGGGGAACTCCAGCGTCTTCAGCGTGGCGTTGCGGACGGTTGCGAGGTCGTAACCGAGCAACTTATCGTAAATCATCATGTCAAAACGAAACGAACCTTCGCCGCGCGAAGAGCCGTCCACGGCTTTCACGCCACCGGTCCAATAAATGGATTTGCCGCCGGCAGCATTTGCCTCGGCGGGTTGATTGACCTGCGTGAACGCCGGATTGGACCGCAAACTCGGAGCTACAGCGGGAATGGCGCGCGGCAAAATGAAAAATGTAAGCAGGCAAAAGACAATCGTAATCCAGCCGGCCTTCGTGGTGGCGCGTCGCCAAAACATGCCCAGCCAAAACAACGCGGCGAAAGTCATCGGCACAATCCACGTCAATTCCAATTGCTTGAACATATCGAGCATCGTGACGGAAATCACCACCGCGCCCAGCACTACAATGCTGCCGGTGATGCGGCCAAGGCGTAGGCATTCCCGATCGCCCGCTTTAGGGTTCACGTACGGCACATAAATATTGCGCACCACAAGCGCGGAGCACACGAGCATATAGCAATCCACACTGCTCATCAGCGCGGCAAGCAAACAGGCAAGCATGAGGCCGACCAACCCGATACCCAGCGGTCCGAGCAATTCCTTGGTTGCCACGCCCCACGCCATGTCGGCGTCTTTGATGAGCGCTGCGTCACCGCCGTAAAGCGTGAGCACGATCAACGCGGTGATCACCCAGCCGATGGTGCAGAAGCGCTTAATAAAGTTGCCTGTCACCAGCCCCACGCGCGCATCATGCTCGCTCTTGGCCGAGCCGCCGCCGGTGACGATAAAATGTGGAGTAAGGACAATGCCGATCATGTTCATGATCACGATGGTGACAATGGCGTATAACGGAAATTCACTGGCCGCACTTCCGCCCACAATTTCAAAGGTGGATGCCGGCAACTGTTCGTGCATCACGCGGAAGCCATCGGTCCATGTGTCGCCACTGGCACCGAATTTTTTTACCACCGCGTTCAAGCCAAATGGGATGAGTAAAATCGAAAGCAGAATGATGCAAATGCCTTGGATGAGGTCAGTCCAGTACGCAGCCGTGAGTCCGCCGAGCACGCCGTACAGAGTGACGATCACCGCCACCAGCGGCACAAGCACATACTCGGTTTGGATTCCAAAGAGCTCGGGTCCTATCAGCGGCACGGCGACCTTGCCGATGGCGGTGAAGAGCATCGCGCCGTAGACCATGTAATAAAAGCAGCCGAAGATCGCGTAGGCCACGCCCATGGATTTGGATTCATAGCGTTCGGTGAACCAATCGCCGAGGGTGAGACAGCGCATGCGGCGGTACCACACGGCGCTGATCCAGTAGATTGGCGTGACGAAGAGCCAATACATCACGCCCCACATACCGCTCATGCCGTTGGCGAAGGTGCCGCGCGCGGTGTTGACGGGGTCGGCGGAACCGGTGCCCGCGCCAAAGGCGGCGAAGGTTTGCATGAGCTTGCCAAACTTGCGGCCACCCATGAAATAGTCCTCCTGTCCTTTCACCTGCCGCATGGCCCAGAAGCCGATGCCAGCCATGCCGGCGAAGTAGAGGAAGAGGACGAGGTAATCGGCGAAGTTCATCGCGCGAAGGATAGCGGATTGGGCGGCTGACCCAATAAAAAACCCACCCCACATTGCGGGTGGGGTGGGTTGCAATTGGGTTGTTGGAAACGCCGGAGGTTAGTCCGATTTCTTGTCGTTGTCGGACTTGGGTTCGTCTTCTGAATTCTCCGATTTGGCTTCCGGTTCCTCGCTCGTTTCTTCAGCAGCGTCTTCTTCTTCCGGGGTTTCTTCCTCAGCAGCTTCTTCCTCAGCAGCTTCTTCCTCAGCAGCTTCTTCCTCAGCAGCTTCTTCCTCA
>CAZJRV010000116.1:892-3887 GCA_964548235.1 uncultured Verrucomicrobiota bacterium | reverse complement strand
GCAGCTTCCTCCTCAGCAGCTTCCTCCTCAGCAGTTTCTTCCTCAGGAGTTTCTTCTTGAGGAGCTTCCTCGGTTGATACCTCTGCTGTTTCTTCAGCTTCGGTTTCAGCCTTGGGTTCCTTGGATTCTGCTTTGGCCTTGGGGGCTTTCTTGGTTTCGCGGACGGGGCTGTCGCCGTCCTGCACCCACTCGAGGATGGCCATCTCGGCGGCATCGCCGCGGCGCCGACCGAGCTTGATCACGCGGGTGTAGCCGCCATTGCGCTCGGCAAAGCCAGGGGCGATGTCCTCGAAAAGAATGCGAACCACGTCCTCGTTCTGGCGCCATTCATCGCGCCGCACCTTGCCACTCACGCCGTTGTGCTTGGCGAAGTGATGGCGGGGCTGCTGCTGCAGACGCGCGGCCACCAGGCGGCGGCATTGGAGAGACTTTTCCTTCTCCTGGCCTTTCTTGCCAAGGGTGACCATTTTATCGGCCACCACGCGGGCGGCTTTGGCTTTGGCAAGGGTGGTGCGAATTTTGCGGTGTTTGATGAGGCTGCACACGAGGTTGGCAAGCAACGCGGTGCGATGCTCGGTGGTGCGGCCCAGTTTGGCGGTTCGTTTGCGGTGGCGCATGGTGCTGGTTAATCGTTGAAGGCCAAGCCGGCTTCCTCGGAGGCTTCTTCAGGCTCTTCCTCCATGGATCCGAACTCGTCGTCCATGCCGCCTTGAACGTCCCCGTTGGCATCGAGCACGCCTTCCTCGAAAGTGAGACCGAGGCCGAGGTTCAGCTCGACAAGCTTGTCCTTGATTTCGTTGAGTGATTTCTTGCCGAAATTGCGGTACTTGAGCATGTCCGCCTCGGACTTGGTGGCGAGTTGGCCAACGGTGGTGATGTTGGCGTTGTTCAGGCAGTTGGCGGCGCGCACGGAGAGTTCGATTTCGTTGACGCTCATGGCCAGCAACTTGCGCAGCTCGGATTTCTCTTCGTCGTGGCCTTCGTTGGCTTCCTCAAATTCAATTGCCTGTTCGTCGTATTCGACAAACACGTTGAGGTGATGCTTGAGAATAGCGCTGGCCTGGGTGAGGGCGTCATCAGGTTTAATGCGGCCATCCGTCCAGACTTCCAGCTCGAGGCTGTCGTAATCCGTGCGTTGCCCCACGCGTGCATTTTTTACATCGTAGCGCACCTTGGTGACAGGCGAGAAAATCGAGTCGATGGCAATGACGCCGATGGCTTGATTGGCCTTTTTGTTATCATCCCCACTGAGGAAGCCACGGCCCACCTGGACCTCGAGTTCCATCATGAATTTCTTTTTCTTGTCCAGCGTACAGATGTGCTGCTTAGGGTTGATGACCTCGGTGTTTTGGTTGATCTCAATGTCGGCGGCAGTGACCGCGCCGTCCTTGTTCACGGCGAGCAGCAGCACCTGCGGTTCGCGCGAGTGCATTTTGAATTTCACCTGCTTGAGGTTGAGGATGATTTCCGCGACATCCTCCACCACGCCTTCCACGGCGGCAAACTCGTGCTGCGCGCCGTCAATCTTGATGGAGGTGATGGCCGAGCCCTCGAGGCTGCTGAGCAGCACGCGGCGCAGCGAGTTGCCGATGGTATGGCCGTAACCGGTCTCAAAGGGCTCCGCGACAAACTTCGCGTAGTTGTTTTCTTCCGCCTCTTTCTTGAGGTGTTTCGGTTGTTCGAATCGTCCGAGTCGTATTGGCATATTTTCTTTTTCTAGGTTGCAATTTTAATCTGACGGCTGGCTTGGTTCCCGCCTGCCAGCGGCCCTTATAATTGCAGGGTTGCACCGGCCCGGAGGCCGGCAACGGTTAGCGGGAATAAAATTCAACAATCGCCTGTTCATTGGCGATGGGTTGGATGTCATCGCGCGTGGGGATGCGTTCCACCACGCCCTCGTAGGCGCCCTTGTCCAGGCTCAACCAGTCGGGCACGTTTCGGCTGGTGGAGTACTCCAAATTCTTGTCGGCGAGGTGCCGGCTCTTGTCAGTGTGTTTCACGCCCACCTTGTCGCCTTCCTTGACGACGTAGCTGGGGGTGTTCACGCGGCTGCCGTTCACCTGCACGTGGCCGTGAGTGACCATCTGCCGTGCCTGCGCACGGGAATAGCCAAAGCCCAAGCTGTAGACAATGTTGTCCAGGCGCGTCTCCAAAATTTGGAGCATTATTTCGCCGGTCACGCCGCGGCGGCGAATGGCTTTTTCATAAACACCGCGAAATTGTTTCTCCATCAACCCGTAATAAAAGCGGAGCTTCTGTTTTTCCATCAGGGCGAGGGCGTAGTCGGTGGCCTTGCGACGGCGGTTCTGGCCGTGTTGTCCGGGCGGATAATCCTTGCGCTCCAAATACTTGGAGGGGCCAAAGACAGGTGTCCGCAGGCGGCGGCTGATGCGAAGTCGGGGTCCAGTGTAACGAGCCATAGTGGTAAAAAAATTCTGTGTTAAACGCGGCGGCGCTTCTTGGGGCGGCAGCCATTGTGCGGCACAGGGGTGACGTCCTTGATAGTGGTGATCTCCAGCCCCACCGCCTGCAGTGCGCGGATGGCGGATTCGCGGCCGGAACCGGGGCCCTTGACGCGCACTTCCACTTCGCGCAGCCCGTGGGCTTTGGCCTCGTTGGCGGCGCGCTGGGCAACCTGTTGGGCGGCGTAGGAAGTGCTCTTACGGGAGCCCTTGAAGCCGGCGCGACCGGCGCTGTACCAGCTGATGGGGTTTCCCTGCATGTCGGTGATGGTCACGAGCGTGTTATTGAAGGTGGCCTGGATATGAACAATGCCGTGCACGACATTCTTCGATTTCTTGGCCTTGATGGTCTTGACGTCTTCAATGTTGTCCGCCAACAAATCCGCGGCCGTGGGGGCGGAATGATGTCCCTCGGCGGGCTCCGCGGGTGCTTCCTCCGCTTTCTTTTCGCCTTCAGCGCCCTCGGACTTTTCCTTTGCCTCGGACTTTTCCTTTGCCTCGGACTTTTCCTTTGCCTCGGACTTTTCCTTTGC
>CAZJRV010000116.1:0-792 GCA_964548235.1 uncultured Verrucomicrobiota bacterium | reverse complement strand
CTCGGGCTTTTCCTTTGCCTCGGGCTTTTCCTTTGCCTCGGGCTTTTCCTCAGCCTTTGCCTCAGCCGTTTCCTCCTTGGCAGGTTTGGTGGGTTTGGCGGGGGCCTCTTCCTTTGCCTCAGCCGCTTTCGTTGGCTTGGGGGCCTCGGCCTCGGTTGCAGGATCTGTTTTTTCTTCAGCCATAATTCAGTCGATTGGTAAAATTAATCTTTCTTGCGCTGGGCACCTACGGTCTTCTTCGGGCCCTTGCGTGTGCGGGCATTGGTCTGGGTGCGCTGGCCGCGCGTGGGCAGGCCGCGTTGGTGGCGTTGGCCGCGGTAGCTGCGGATGCTCTTGAGGTTCTTGATGTCCTCGGTAACCTTCCGGCGCAGGTCGCCCTCCACGAGGATGGGGCACAGGCCGGTGGCGTCATTTTCCGGCGTGCGCGTCTGCGAGGGTCGCATCTCAGTGGTCTGGATGGCCTTGGCGATTTGCGCGAGCTGCTCCTCGGAAAGGGTGTGGGCGCGGATGGCCGGGTCAATGCCGGCGGTCTTCAATACCTCCGCCGAGACGGCCGGGCCGATGCCGTAGATGGACCGCAGCGCAATGTCGATGCGCTTGGCGGAGGGGATGTCGATTCCTAAAATGCGGGGCATAAGATTATCCTTGGCGCTGCTTGTGGCGCTTGTTCTTGCAAATGACACGCACGACGCCTTTCCGCCGGATGACCCGGCAGTGTTCGCACATTTTCTTGACTGAGGCGCGTACCTTCATTGTTTTACTTTGTTTGTTGTTAATCTTTCCAGTTGCACG
>CAZJRV010000115.1:0-9351 GCA_964548235.1 uncultured Verrucomicrobiota bacterium | reverse complement strand
CGTAGCGCACCATGTTGAGGTCGCCGCTGCCGAGGTCGGTGAACTGCATCGCGCGGTTGCGCCAGTTGCCTTCCATTTTTCGCAGGGGCACGCCGGGGCGGACGACAAAATTTTTCACGTGGCACGCGTACACGCGATCGCGCACGGCGGGGTGGGTGAAGCGCGTTTCCCAATCCTCGCCTTCCCAGCAATGGGAGGGATCGGCGTTTACGGTGAGGCAGGGATCGCCATCGCAGATTTCCACGAGTCGGCCAAACTCCTCCGCGCACATGGCGGCGGTGCCGGGGTGGATTTCGTGTGCAAGAAAAATGCCGAGGCTGTTGGCGTGCGCGCGAATCTTGGCGGTTTTTTTGACAAAGCGTTCCTCACCTTCTTTGACCAAGTCAAAATTGCCGCCGGCCCAGAAGCCCCACGGGTAGCCGGTGGCCAGTTCCCAGCCGTGGGATGCTCCCCAGAACATCGGCAGGATTTTGATGTCCAACGCTGCGGCGAGATCGAGCAAGCGCAGCAGGTAATCTTCTGCCCAAGCCTCAATTTTGCCTTTGGCCATCTTGGCAACCTCTGGCGGCACGAATGGACGCAAGCCTTTCGTGCCCGTCCACGCGCTGGTGTGCACCCAGAAGGGGCAGTGGCCGCTGATGCCATCAAGCTTCAGCCCGTGTTTCTCAAATGCCTTGCGCACGAGATGCGGACGGGTGAATCCGCCGCTCTTGCCCTCGAGCATGTAGTTGCTGGGTTGGGCGCCGGTCGCGCCGGCTTCCTTGGCAAATGCCAAAAATCCGTCGAGTCCTTTGCTGCCGTGTTGCGCGCCTTCAATGCTGGAATGATAAATGGGTTTTGCCATTAGAATCCTCGAGTGGGGGTTTGGGTTGCCGGAAAGTAGCGGGAAACGCCCGGTTTGGCAATCTGAATTCGATGCTGAAAAATCAGCGTTTTCGCTGTTTGGCGCGCTGTTCCTGCTGAAATTTTTGAAGGGCTTTTCGTGATTCAGCTGCTCGCATGGTGATCCATGAATGCCAGCCTTTTTCCAGCAATTGGATGCCGCCCTGCCAGCGCCGGTCGATGGCTCGGGCAAATTCCAGTTCCATTTGGCCGGCGCGTCCACGGGCACGTTGCACTTTGGGGTCATTAATCACTCCACCCAAAAACCGCATTGCCTGCCCATTGGGGTCGGCTTTGATAAAAAAATCGAAGATCGACCAACCCAAGTCGTAGCCTTGGCCGATGTTTCCCTTAAACATTTTATCCCAATCCGCATATTCCTTGGTGAGCAGGTAGGTTTGCAGGCGCGGCAGCTGGCCCTTGCGCCGCAAATCTTCGAGGCGAATCCAGCGCATATGCTGATCATTGCGCAGGCCATTGCCCTTGAGCAGCCATGCTGGGGCCTCGCCAAACCAATCCGCGCTGCCTTCCACCATCCAGAAAGGCAATTGGCCGTACATCTCGTCCATGATTGCATGGCAGCTTTCGTGCAGCAGCGTGGGTACCAGCCGCCACTTGAGGTGTGGCTGTTGTTTCCAAGTAACAATCTCCCTCGAGCCAGGGCTGAAAAAACCGAGAATGCTTTTGCTTACATCTTTCTTGTAACGCAATCGTGAGTACGTTTGATAATCTGCAAACGTTTCAAAAATGCGAAAGCGCACATTGAAATTGCGGCTGACTTTTTTTGGAAAAAAAACCGTTTCATGCGCCTTGATGAGCTTGTCGACGCCGAAGTTCAGAGCATTCACCATCGGCGCATCTAGTTTATAGCCGTGAAGGGCGAATTGCGCGCGCCCCCCCGATGCCTTGAAATCGCGGCCTTGGAACATTTCCCGAGTCAATTCCAGCGCCGAGGTTTCAGAAGTGAAGCACAATGCCAATGCCAGCAATGTGATGCGTTGCATTTGTATTAGTCTGGAAAAAGTCATTTGGCTTATTGTCCCCCTCACACGTAAATATGCACCCGATTGGATGGATTGTAAAGGCCGGGTTGTGCGCAAAGCGCGGGATTGCCGCTCGCCTCTTTCCCCGGCACAATGCGCCTGCCATCGCCAATATGGAACCTTTTTACGACACCCACGCGCATTTGACCTTTCCTGATTTTGAGAAGGAAATTCCCGGCTTGCTCGAGCGCGCGGCTGCGGCGGGCATCACGCGCATCATCACCATCGGCACGGACCTCGAGAGCAGCCAGCGCGCCGTGGCCCTCGCAGAGACGCACGAGCCGGTGTACGCCGTGGTGGGATGGCATCCCAATGATCTCGCGCCCGCGCCGGATGATGTGCGACCGGCTTTGCGCGAACTGTGTGCACATCCCAAAGTGGTGGCCATCGGCGAAACGGGCATCGACCACTATCGCCTGCCCAGTAGCAATGGCGGCACGGAGGCGGAGGATATGATTTGGAAAGAGCGGCAAATCAAAATTTTCCGTCAACAGCTCGAGCTGGCTGTGGAATTGAAACTCAATGCAGTCATTCACCAACGCGCTGCACTGGAACCCACACTGGAAATTTTTGAGGAATACGCTGGCCGCGTGCGTGGACAGTTCCATTGTTTCGTCGATGACACAGCGAGCCTGGAACGCATCATCTCGCTCGGATCACTGGTTAGTTACACGGGCATTGTGACTTTCAAAAACGCGCAGGAAGTGCGCGACAGCGTCGCGGCCACGCCGCTGGACAAGTTGATGGTGGAAACCGATAGTCCCTTTCTTGCCCCAATGCCGTTCCGTGGCAAACGCTGCGAGCCCGCGTACACGCGCCACACCGCCGAGCGCGTGGCGGAAGTGAAAGGGATGAGTTTGGCCAAGTTGAGCGAAGCCACCTGCGCCACGGCGCATATGTTTTTTTCGAAACTGGGTTAGCGCAAAAAGCTTGCCACGGTTTCCGGCGTTAACGCGTGGCTCACCCCGTACGCGATGGCCAGTGCCACGATTGGGGCGAAATCGATCTTGCGCGCTTCCCATGGCAAAATGCGCAGGGGGGTGAGCATCTGCTTGCCGGATTCATCCACGGTCTTCCAAAACGACTGCCCCCCAAAATAGACATAGCTGTTCAGTAAATACAACGCGAGCAGCGTGATGATCAAATAAACCGCGGCACGCAAATCCAACAGGACTAGCATTGGCAGGTGACTTGCAGGCGTGGTCACAGATTCCAGTGTTTCAATCCAAGTAGCTTCAGCCAGCCGGAAACCCAGCGCAAGCACGGCGATTGCCAGCCATTGCGCGAGCGGAGGCAAGCCGTCTGGCCAGCCAAACTGTGCCTTGAGAAATTCGCGCCATTGGCCGGTGGCCTCCGATTGCGGCTGTACGGTGCCCAGTAGCGCAAGGCAAAAATACAGCGCTGCAAGCCAGTGCCCAAAGCTGAGCACCGAATACGCCAACGCGTGTGGCAGGGAATCGCTTCGGAACGGATGAGACACATTGAGCAGATCAAGGCGGGGAATCCAATCAAGTCCCGGGCCAAATTGGTTGTAAAAAACTGCGCGCCCACTGAGCAGCGCCAGCAGCACGAGCAGATAAACCCAAGACAGGCGGTACACCGGCCCTTGACGGGGCGTGGGGCCGGTCAGATTGCGCGGCGGTTGGCTGCGCGGCATAGTGCCCGTGCGCCAGCTGACCCAAAGCAGCAGCCCGGCGAGGTTCAGGATTCCATGCAGCCAATCCATGCGATCATCCTGCGCGGAGGCTACATCATTTTCAGCAGCGTGTCGGCCATTTCCGAGGGCGTCTCCGCCACGCCAATGCCCGCTTCGCGGAAGGCTTCCTTTTTGGCTTCAGCCGTGCCTTTGCCTCCGCTGACGATTGCACCGGCATGTCCCATGCGGCGGCCGGGGGGGGCGGTGGCACCGGCAATGAATCCGGCAATGGGTTTGTTGCAATTTTCCTTTACCCACGCAGCCGCCTCTTCCTCGGCGGTGCCACCAATCTCGCCAATCAAGATGATGCCCGTGGTTTCGGGATCGTCATTAAACCGCTTCAGCACATCAAGATGCGTCATGCCCGGCACGGGATCGCCGCCGATGCCCACGCAGGTGGATTGCCCCACGCCGCGGCTTGTGAGCTGCCACACCGCCTCGTATGTGAGCGTGCCGCTTCGCGATACCACGCCGATGTTCCCCTTTTTGTGAATGTACCCCGGAGCGATGCCAATGCGGCAGCCGCCGCTGGAGTTTTCGCCATCGCCGGGCGTCACCACGCCGGGGCAATTGGGCCCGAGCAAGGTGGTGCTGCTGTCCTTTAATGCTTCCTTTACTGAAATCATGTCACGCACCGGAATGCCTTCGGTGATGCACACCACCAAATTCAAGTCGGCTGCGGCCCCCTCCAGAATGGCATCCGCCGCGAAAGGCGGCGGCACAAAAATGGCACTGGCCGTGGCGCCGGTCACAGCCATGGCCTCAGCCACGCTGTCGAATACCGGCACAGTGTCGGCGAACATTTGTCCGCCCTTGCCAGGCGTGACGCCAGCTACAAGTTGCGAGCCATAATCGAGACTCAACTGCGCATGTCGGCCCCCAAAGCCGCCAGTGATGCCTTGGACGAGAAATTTGGTATCGGGTTTTACAAGAATGGACATGGGAAAATTTACACAGCGGCTACGGATTTTTCCGCAGCCTCGGAAAGGCTGTCGGCGGTGATGAGGGTGAGGCCCGATGCAGCGAGTGTGGCGCGGCCGGCTTCGACATTGTTGCCTTCGAGGCGGACCACCAATGGCAGGGTGAGCTGCGTTTCCTGCACGGCAGCCACGATGCCTTCGGCGATGGTGTTGCAATTCATAATGCCGCCAAAAATGTTCACGAGGATGGCCTGGACATTGGGGTCGCCGGCGATGATTTCGAAGGCGGCCTTTACCTGCTCCTTGGTGGCTCCGCCGCCCACATCGAGAAAATTGGCCGGTTCGCCGCCATAATGCTTGATGGCGTCCATTGTGGCCATCGCAAGGCCGGCGCCGTTGACGAGGCATGCGATGTTGCCGTCGAGCTTAATGTAGTTGAGATCGTGTTCGCCGGCGGCCACCTCGAGTGGGTCTTCCTCTGAAAGATCACGCATGGCGACGATGTCCGGATGGCGGAATAGGGCGTTGCTGTCGATGGACATCTTGGCATCGAGCGCCACCACCGCCTCGGTGCCGTCATCGTTTGTGATGAGTGCCATCGGGTTCACCTCCACCATTGAGGCATCGCATTTGTCCCAGGTTTCGTAAAGGCACTGCAGCAGTCGCGCGCATTGGCCAATGAGCCGGCCGCGCAGGCCCAGCGCGATGGCAATCTTGCGGCCTTGATATGCCTGCAGGCCGAGGTCGGCATCGATGGTCTCTTTAAAAATTTTCTCGGGCGATTTTTCCGCCACTTCCTCAATGTTCATCCCGCCTTCGGCGCTGGCCATGATAATGGGCTTGCCCTGCGAACGATCCAGCAGCACGGCCACGTAAAATTCAGTTTTGATTTCCTGCGCGGAGGTGATGAGCAGGCGATTGACTTGTTTGCCCGCCTCGCCGGTTTGTTTGGTCACCAACACATTGCCCAACATCGCCTCCGCCTTGGCGGCGGCATCCTCGGCGCTGTCGGCCAAGTGCACGCCGCCCTGGAAGCCATCCTTAAAGGTGCCCTTGCCGCGCCCTCCGGCATGGATTTGGGATTTAACAACCACGCGCGTATTGCCTGCCTCAAACAATTTTGCGATGGCCGCCTTGGCTTCGTCGAGGTTGGTGGCCGGTTCACCCGGCGGCACTTGAACGCCGTGGCGTTCCATTAATTCTTTGGCCTGATATTCGTGGAGATTCATAAGCAAATTACAGCGCCCCTGCTATGCGACAGGGGCGGGGGTGTGGCAAGGAATTTGTGAGCCGGGCCGATTATCGTTCACCCAAGGCCACCCAGGGTTTGCCATCTTTGCCGGCGTATTGGGCACGGGGGCGGATGAGGCGGTTGCCGTCAAGGTGTTCGAGGACGTGCGCGGTCCAGCCCGCAGTGCGCGCGATGGCGAAGATGGGGGTGAACAAATCCGTCGGGATGCCAAGGCTGTAGTACACCGTTGCGGAATAAAAATCGACATTGGCGTTGAGGTTCTTTTTCTCAAGCATCAGCTCGGCGATGCGTTCGCTCATTTGGATCCACTTGGGTTCGCCCAGTTCCTTGGTGAGTTTTTGGGCCATGCGTTTGAGGTGCGGCGCGCGCGGATCTAGGGTGGTGTAGACGCGATGGCCGATGCCCATAATTTTTCGCTTGTGGGTGAGGCAGTCCTCCACGTAGGCGTCCACTTTATCCACCTCTCCAATATCCTCGAGCATTTGGATGACGCCCTCGTTGGCACCGCCATGGAGTGGGCCCTTGAGGGTGCCAATGGCGCTTGTGATGGCGCTGTAAACATCACTGAGGGTGGCAATGGTGACACGACTGCTGAACGTCGAGGCGTTGAAGCCATGGTCGGCGTGAAGGATGTAGCAGATATCCATCGTGCGCTCCAAATCGGCGCTGGGTTTTTCGCCGTTGATAAGCCAGAGGAAATTGGCGGCCTCGCCGAGATCGGGATCGGAGGCAAGCAGTTCTTTGTCCTGCCGATGCCGGTGGAACGTGGCAATGAGCACGGGAATTTGCGCGATGAGGCTCAGCGATTTCTCGCGCGCGAGGGCAAGGTCTTCACCGGTTTCCGGCTCGGCATCGTAACACCCCAAAGCGCTGACGGCGGTCCGCAGCACGTGCATCGGGGCAGCCTCGGCGGGCATGGACCGGATGAGGTCGATGACTCCACTCGGGATTGCGCGGCGGCTGGCGAGGTTCTTCTTAAGTGCGGCCAGTTCTTCCGGCGTGGGCAGGCGGTTGTGATACAGCAGATGAATGACTTCCTCGAAGGAGGCGTTTTCGGCCAAGTCGTTGATGTTGTAGCCACAATAAATCAACTCACCGAGGTCTCCGCGCACATCGCTCAGCTCCGTCTCTGCGGCCACCACGCCGGCCATTCCTTTGTCGATGGGTTCCGCTGTCATTCCTGATCCGCTCATTGTCATGGCTAAATTACTCCCAAATGCAGGGGGTTCGAGGTCGGGAAACCTAAAAAAATCTGCACGAGACGTCAAGCTTTCCGAAATACCAGAAACACCTCATCGCCCTGTTGTTTGCGGGAGGTTAAGGTGAATTGCGCGGCGCCCTTGAGTTCTGCAAACCCCAGTCCATCAGCGATGGTTGGGGCTGCGCCGCCACCCAGAATGAGTGGGCACACGGTGAGGTGTAATTCATCGACCACGCCCAAGCGAAAGAGCGCATCGTTCAGTTGCCCGCCGCCCTCGCAGAGCAGCCGTTTCACTCCCCAATCTTTTCGCAGCCAGCCAAAGGCCCGTTTGAAATCGATTTCATTAGCGCCGCATTTTTTCACAGCACTGGCCGCAGCCTTTAAATTTTCCAACCGCGCTCCGCGGACGCATTCGGTGGCAAGCACCAAAACCGGCGAGTCCTTGCTGCGAAAAATTTTGTGCCGCAGATTCACATTACCGCTGCCGCTGGCGATGATTCGAAGCGGTGGATTGCCCTTGGACTTCGGGCCGGGGCCGAGAGTGATGCCAGGCTGGGCATTAAGCGTTCCCGCACCGGTGAGGATGGCGTCAGCTTGGTCACGCAGCGCAAGCAAGTGCGCGTGGTCGGCGCGGCTGCCGAATGTGCCTGCCCTGCGATTCGCACTGGCAATTTTGCCATCGGCCGTCATCGCCATATTGATGGAAACGTGTGGACGCATCATAAAATCAACATCGCATCGCCGTAGCTGAAGAAGCGATACTTTTCGCGAATGGCCTCGTTGTATGCTTCGAGCATCCATTGGCACCCGCTCATTTGGCCCGGTGCGGCAAAGGCGCTCACCAGCATCAGCAAAGTGGATTGCGGCAAATGAAAGTTGGTGAGCAATCCGTCCACCACGTTGAACACGCGCGGCGGATAAATGAAAATATCCGTGCTGCCCGAATTGGCGGCAAGCGGTTGATGGATCGTCGCTTCACTTTCAAGCACGCGCACGGTGGTTGTGCCCACGGCAATGACCCGCCGCCTTTCGGCCTTGGCGGCGTTGATGGCGGCGGCGGTTTCGGCTGGCAGGGTGTAGTGCTCCGAGTGCATTTGATGATCCGCCACGGAATCTGCTTTTATCGGAGCAAAGGTGCCGGGGCCCACGTGGAGGGTCACGGTGTGGGTTTCGACTTCCCGCGCGCGGAGTTGGTCGAGAATGGATTCGGTGAAGTGCAGCCCCGCTGTGGGTGCGGCCACGGATCCGGCGGGGTTTGCATAGATGGTTTGGTAGCGTTCGGCGTCTTCGCTGGATTGCCCGTGCGCTTCGCGGCGGATGTACGGTGGCAATGGCATTTCGCCGAGTGCATCCAGTTCGGCCATTAAATTTTCGGTGCCCTCAATGCGCAGGCGTGCGTGGCCTTCTTCATTTTTTTCCAGCACCTCGGCGGTGACCGGGGTGGGGCGACCTTGATTATCAAAAATTTCAATTTGTGTTTTTGGTGGCAGTCGCTTGCCGGGGCGCAGCATGGCCCACCACGTGCCGTCGCGGTCGGGATTGGTAAGCAGCATTTCCACGGCGGCTTCGCCATTGGATTTGCGTCCGCGCAGGCGAGCGGGAATGACGCGGGAATTGTTCATCACTAGCACATCGCCCGCCCGAAGGAGTTGTGGGAGGTCGGTAAACTGATGATGAGCGAGGGCGCATTTATCTCTATTCACCGCAAGCAAACGCGAACCATCCCGGGTTTGGGCAGGCTTTTGGGCAATCAAATCCGGTGGCAAACTGTAATTGAAATCCGCTGTTTTTAGGGGTTTATCCCAATTTTCCGTGCTCACGCGCGGAATTGAGCCATTTTTTTGGGAAAAACGCGAGCTTTGGGCGAATTGATCAAATTGAAAAATAACGCGAAAAAACTCACAAAAATGTTGACGAATGTGAATAAGTGTCACTAAGGTGTTGCGCTGTGTGGCGAAGTGGGTTAAAAGTGCATCACGCAAACGATGTCAGACGATACAGTCAATGTGCCTGTGTATTACAATTCGCTCTATCGACATGGAGTGGATGGCAAGCGGCGTGTGCAGGTGCCGGCCAAGTGGCGGCCGTCGCAGCCGGATGTGGAGTTTACATTGATCGTGTGGCCGAAGTCGGCGCATGGCCCGTGCTTGCGGGTGTTGCCGCCTGAGCAGATGAGCCAGTTGATGGGAGACATTAACGCGATGAGCAATGACGATCCAAACAAGGTGGTGCTGAAGCGATTCATCGGCAGCGAGAGTGTGCAGGTGCCGCTGGACAAGGCAGGGCGAATTTGTTTGCCCGAGGAAATGGCCAAGGCGGCCGGCATCAACAAGGAAGCGGTGCTGGTCGGGTTGCTG
>CAZJRV010000114.1:0-9371 GCA_964548235.1 uncultured Verrucomicrobiota bacterium | reverse complement strand
GGGCGCGAAAGTCGCAGGTGATGGCCGCACCACGGAATGTTTTGGGGAAGTGCGGGCTGTTCAAAATTTCGAGGCCGGCAAACTTGGGGTAATTGCCGGGGCTGATGCTGTCCATAATGCGGCGCGCGCCGGCGTAGGTGAAATACATCGCGCCGGGGATGGCGTAGCTGATGCCTTGGAAGCCGGCGCCGTCGGTGACGAAAGCGTTGCCGAACTCGTCGAAGTGGTGGCCCCACGGGTTGCACCAGCCACGGTAGGCGATGCCGGCCTTGAGGCTGTCGGGGCGGAGATGCCAAATGCCGCCGCTCTTGAGGCGCACGACGCCGTGCGGGGTTTCGACGTGGCTTCGGATGTAAATGGATTGATTAAAATACAAGCGGCCGTCGTGGCTCCAGCGGAGGGTGTGCAGCGTGTGATGAGTGTCCTCGGTGCCGAAGCCGGAAAGGACGATGCGCTTTTTGTCGGCGCGGCCATCGCCGTTGGTGTCGGCGAGGTGGAGAAGTTGAGTGCTTTGTGCGACGTACGCGCCGCCATTGCCGGGCTCGATACCGGTGGGGATGAAGAGGCCGTCGGCGAAGACGGTGGTTTTGTCGACGCGGCCGTTGCCGGTGGTGTCCTCGAGCACAATGATTTTGTCATCGGCGACTTGGCCGGGTTTCACTTGCGGATAGACAGAAGAGGTGGCAACCCACAAACGGCCTTGGGGGTCGAAGTTCATTTGGATGGGCTTGGCGAGGGAGGGGTTTTCGGCAAAGAGATTCACTTCGATGCCGGGCATGGTTTCGAACTCGGGAAGTTTCTGCGGCGTGAAGGGCGCGAGATTGGCCGGTGCGGCGTCGGCCTTTTTCGGCGGCTTTTTTTTCAACGACGGCAAATCGCGGCGGGCGGTAATTTTCTTTTCCTCCGCGGCCACGAGAGGGTCGAACTTGGGAATCTCCACGGCGTTGTTCCCCTGCTCGTGTTTGCGGAAGCCAAAAATGTACGCCATATTTTGAGGCCGCGAGCGATCGAAAAAGAGTTTGTTTTTGCGGCGGATGATTTCGCGAAGGGCGTCCGCTTGCGGTGAGTTCAGTCGCGGATGCGTCGGTACTTTGAGTTGCCGGCAAATATCAGCAGCGATTTGGCGATAGCCGGCCTCGTGGGCGTGGATGCCATTTTGCGTGAGCCGCGGGTGCTTGGCGGCGGACACGCGAAAGAGGTCGACATAATGCGAGCCGTTCGCCTCGGCCAAATCCTTCAACAACAGACAATGGGCGTGCAGCTCGAAGTTGTGCTTGGTGGGGTCGGGCAACGAGCCGCCGAGCGCCTCGTGCCACAGCGAGGAGAGGATGACAAACCGCACCTCTGGCCGCTGCTTGCGGATGGCACCCATCAGCGCCTGCATCTGCGCGCGAAACTCCGGTGGATTCCCCGCAAACGAACTGGCCATGCCGTACCCGAGAAAAACCACTGTCGGTTTCACCAGTTCGATTTGTTTTTGCAACTGCTTCCAGCCTTCATCGGCGGGCTCGCGCCCCGCTTGCAACAGCGACAGCCCCGCGCGCGAAATCCCCCGCGGCGTGTCGCCACTCCAGCCGATGTTACGGAAAATAATATTCCGCTTCGGCCAAGCGGCCGTGAGCCGCAGCTCGAGGTGATTAAATTCCTGCATCCGCTCGATAAGCGTATCGCCCAGGAACGCCACGCGGTCACCGTCTTTGAGTTGGAATGGGGGGAGCTTCTCGGCGGGAGCTTCAAAGGCAAGAACACCAACAAGCAGTACGAAAAATTTTCGAATCATGTTATTTTTGTTTTTTGGTCAATGCCGCCTGAATCGTCTGGGCCATTAGCTTTGCTCCGGCGCTGTTGGGGTGGATTTTGTCTGGGAACATTTTGGGTTTGTTGCTGAGGATTTTGTGAAGGTCGATGACGGGGAGATTTTTATCTTTTGCCACTTTTTTGATGACGGGGATGACGCCTTCGGTGATGGTTTTTTCGTTGATGCCCCAGCGGTCTTGGTAGACGGGGACGGGGAGGCAAAGATAAATGGCGGGCTTGGCGGGTTGTTTTTGGAAATGGGTGATGAGGGCGCGGAGGTCGGCCTCGAAGTCGGGGCCGGCCTTGTTCCAGTTTTGTGGCTTGGTGTCGTTGGTGCCGAGCTTGAGGATGACGATGTTGGGGCCGAAGGCTGTGGCGTCCTTGAAGGCATTGAGTTTCCAGTACGGCAAGTTTCCCTTTTTGAGGAGCGTGGCGCCGTTGACGCCGAAATTTCGCACGGTGTATTTTTTGCCGAGCAAACGGCCAAGGACGGCGGGGTAGCAGTTGTTCGCGCGGTCTTTCACCGTGGCACCGAAGGTGATGCTGTCGCCCACGCAGGCGATTCGGGTGATGGATTCCGCCGGGCTGGAAAATGCGCTGGCGAGGAGTAAAATGCTAAAAACAAGCTGTTTCATGGTGGTTTGTGGGGGAATCAAAGCGGTTTTGGCCGGGGCGCGCAAGTTCTTTGGGATTGAACTTTGCCGCGAATTCTGTATCATCCCCGCGTGCACACACTTCCTCACGCCCCGCTGGGCGCGCTAGGCGCATTGTCGTCTCCCGCCAGCGACAGCCCTTTAGATTGGGTGGCGCTCATTATGCTGGGTTTATTTCTCGGCATCCTTTTGGTGGCGGGTATGTTCTATTTCATGGCACGCCGGCAAATGAAACACATGCAAAAAGAACGCGCCCTCGCCCGCCCGCCCTTCGAGCAAATGATGCCCACCAGCCTCAATCTCCCCGAGCAATGGATGGCCATCCGCACGGGTAACATCGCCGCTGTGCAGGAAACCCTCGGCCTCAGCAACCCACAGCATTGTACCTGGCAGGATGGTTTTCAAATCGCCGGTGTGGAGCAGTTGTTTATTTCGCCGCCAGTCAATGGTTGGATTCTGGTAGTGGGCCCTGCGTTGCCTGCGCCGGAAGAGGATGTGGACTTCTGTTTTCATTTTCTCAGCCACATCAGCAAACGCCTCGGCCACGTGCAGTACTTCAGCCTCAACCGCGCGCTTAGCCATCACTGTTGGGTGCGAGCCCATACCGGCCGCATCGAGCGCGCCTATGCATGGTTCGGTGAAACGCTTTGGAATCAAGGCGCGTTCACTGCCGAGGAAAAACTTTTGGGGATGGAATGCCATCCTTACGGCCGCGTTGTCGAAGAGCTGGGCTACCAGTCTATGAGCCGGTTAACTCAAAACACAGAAAACATCGGACGCCTCGCTGCGCGCTGGAGTCTCAACCCCGCCGCCGTGAAACCCGAAGTATTCACCGCCACCGCCGGGATCACCGGGGAGCTATTCCCAGAACCCTCGGAATCCGAATAACCCAACACGCGCCACCCCGCGCCAACCAAACTGTTATTAAATTATGTCTTTTGAATTGGCACTAAAAGAAGTCGCCCCAATATTTACCAGCGACGACGGAGTGGAATTAAAAATCCGCCCCATCAAATCCTCCGACGCCAAAACCTTGCTCGGTTTTTTCAAGAGTTTGCCCGCGCCGGAGCTGATGTTCTTCAAGCACCGCGTCACCGACCCCGGAGTTACCCAAGCTTGGTGCGACAATATCGTCCTCGATGTAAACCTCCCCTTGCTCGCGCTCGACGATGGCAAAGTCGTTGCCGTCGCCACGCTGCACCAAAACAAAGGCGGCTGGAAACGCCACATCGGTCGCATCAGCTGCAGCGTGCTGCCCAAGTACCGCCAAAAAGGCATCGCCGGCCAGCTCGTGCAGGATCTCGTGGACATCGGCCGCATGGCCGGCCTGCAAAAAGTAGAAGCCGAGTTCATCGATAAACAGGAAGGCGGTCAGAAAATGTTTGCCCTCCTCGGTTTCACCCATCTGGTCAAGCTCGAGGAATACGTGCAGGACATGCAAGCCATCAACCACGACTACGTGCTGATGGGCATGGACCTCAAGACCGACGAAGAATACGCCGGCATGGGCTGATGCCCACCGCACTCCACGAGCCTCCTGAGTACTGCGAAAACTGCGGCGCAGCCATCCCACCCCGCGCCGCCGCTTGCCCCGAATGCGGTGCCGACGAATCCACCGGCTGGGCCGAAGCCGAATGCGAAGACCCCGATGCAGATTTCGATTACGACGATTTCGTCGCGCGCGAATTTGGTGAAAACAAACCCGAAATCCTCCCGCACGGTTTACACTGGTTTTGGTGGCTCGTGGGCGTGGGCTTGATTGCTGCATTGATTTTGATGTGGGTTTAGAGACACGGATTGCACGGATAAATTAATCCGTGTGAATCCGTGACATCCGTATCTAAAAAACCAATCCGACCTTGAAACTTCAATCTTCAAACTTGAAACTCCCCCAATGAAACAAGCCATCGTCATAACATTCCTGCTTGCCGGAATTTTGTCCGCCGAAGACTGGCCGCAATTTCTCGGCCCGCGCCGCGATGGCACTTACCAAGGCAAAGCCCTCCCCAAATGGACCGCCGAAGGACCGAAACTGCTCTGGAAAAAGAACATTGGCGCGGGCTTCGCCGGGCCCGCCGTGGCCAACGGCAAGCTCTACCTTTTCCACCGCCAAAACGAAAAAGAAATCCTCGAGTGCATGGACGCCGCCAACGGAGCCGTGAATTGGAAAAACGTTGCCGATGCCACTTACGTGGATCAATTCGGCTTCGACAACGGCCCGCGCGCCGTGCCCACCGTACACGGCGGCAGCGTCTACACCCTCGGCGCAAATGGAATCGCCAAAAGTACCGACGCCCGCACTGGCCGCCTCAACTGGACAATCGATTGCCGCAAAACATTCGGTGCCGACAAAGGCTTCTTCGGCTTCGCCTGCGCGCCGCTCGTCAGTGGCAAAAACATCCTCATCAACATCGGCGGCCCCAAAGCCGGCATCATCGCCCTCGATGCCGCCAGCGGGAAACTTCGCTGGAAATCCACGATGGAAGAAGCCAGTTACGCCTCACCCATCCTCGCCACGATCAACCAAAACCCACAGGCCCTGTTCTTCAACCGCGCCGGCTTGGCCTCCATCAATCCCGCCGATGGCGCGGTCAATTTCACCCACCCGTGGCGGCCCGCCATCCGTGCCAGCGTCAACGCCTGCACCCCCGTCGCGGCAGGCAACCTTATTTTCATTTCCACCAGCTACGGCAAAGGCGCCACCGTGCTGGCCGTCGATGGCAAAAAAATCGAAACCGTCTGGAGCAGCGATAACAGCCTCTCGTGCCATTACTCCAGCGTCGTCCATCACGATGGATTTTTGTACGGCTTCCATGGGCGGCAGGAACGCGGCTGCGAACTGCGCTGCGTGGAAATGAAAACCGGCAAAGTCCAATGGAGCCTCCCCGGCTTACGCGCGGGCTCGGTGATGATCGCCGGAACGGAATTGCTCATCTTCACCGAACGCGGCGAACTCCTGCGCGGCGCGGCCACCCCAAAGTTTTTCCTCGCCACCGCCCGCGTCCAGCTGATGGGTGCCACCGTCCGCGCTTACCCCGCCCTCGCCAACGGCAAACTCTACCTCCGCAACGGCCGCCAACTCGCGTGTTTTCAAATCGGCGAATAGAACGGAGCTTGCGCGCGTCCATCATCGGAGTATCGTTGCCCTTTCCATAAATCTATGAAAAATATTTTCACAGCCGCCCTCCGCAGTGCCCTCTCCATTGGCCTTCTAACTTTTACCGCCTGCAACTCGCCGGACAATAAACCCGAAACCCCCACCCAATCCAAAGCGGTTTTACCCGAAACCCCATACCCGAGCATCGGCACAATCGAGCGACTGGATCCCGCACTGGACCGCCTCATCGCGCGCGATGCAAAAATCGAACAGCTCGCCGATGGCTTCGATTGGTCCGAAGGGCCCGTGTGGGTCCGCACCCAACAAGGGCGCGAGTTTCTTTTGTTCTCCGACATCCCGCCCAATAAAATTTACAAATGGAGCGAGCAAAGCGCCCTTGAGGATTTTCTGCACCCCAGCGGCTACACCGGCCTCGTGCCGCGCGTGGGCGAGCCGGGTTCCAACGGGTTGCTGCTGGATCAACGCGGCCGGTTGGTGCTGTGCCAACACGGCGACCGCCGCATCGCGCGTCTCGGCAATTCGCTCGACAACCCCCGGCCCGAATACGAAACGCTCGCCGACAAGTTTGAAGGCAAGCGATTCAACAGCCCCAACGACGGCTGCTTCAACAAAGACGGCGACTTGTATTTCACCGAGCCGCCCTATTGCCTTCCAAAAAAATTGAAAGACCCCGCAAAGGAACTGGCCTTTCAGGGCGTCTTCCGGCTCGGCAGATCCGGCAAGGTCACCCTTCTTTGCGACGAGATCCAGTACCCCAACGGCATCGCCTTCTCTCCTGATGAATCCATTTTGTACGTCGCCGAAAGCGGCCCTCAAACCCGCATCCACGCTTTCGACGTCCAAGCCGATGGCACCGTGACCAATCGCCGCATCTTTTTTGATCCCGCCGGACTGCGCGCCGCCGGGGCGCGCGGCGGCTGCGATGGCCTTAAGCTCGACCAACGCGGCAACCTCTTCGCCACCGGGCCCGGCGGCGTGTTAATTATTTCACCAAAAGGCAAACACCTCGGCACCCTCGGCACCGGCACCCGCATCGCCAACGTCGCCTGGGGCAACGATGGCCGGACGCTGTATCTCACCGCCGACAGCTATCTCTGCCGCATCCGCACCAAAACCAAAGGCGTCGGATTTTGAAATATTCGTTCGCTGTTTTTCTGCTACTTTGCGCCGATGCGCTGGCGGATGACTGGCCGCGTTTCCTTGGCCCCACGGGCAACAATGTTTCAAAAGAAAAAGGCATCCTCGATGCGTTTCCCAAGAACGGCCCGCCGCAAATTTTTTTCCGCCGAATTGGCACCGGCTATTCCGCGCCATCCATTCGTGATGGCAAGGTGGCTGTATTCCACCGCGCCAGCAAATTGTATCGCGTGGAAGAAACCGACACGCCCGCAACGGTCATCAACTATCTCAACGGCGAACTCGCCGCACTGAAGGCCAAGGAACGCCTCACCGAAGCCAGCCTCAAAGCGGCCATCCAAGCCACGCGGCGACGCGGTTTCATCGAATGGCCCGCGGCCATCGCCAAGCATCTCGACGTGGAGACCATCGATTGTCTCGACGCCAAGACCGGCAAACTCATTTGGCGCCACGCCTACCCCACCACGTATGAGGATCCTTACGGCTACAACAACGGCCCGCGCTGCGCGCCTTTGCTCACCAAGGACCGCTGCTACACGTTTGGCGCGCAGGGCGTGTTGGTGTGTTTAGATTTAAAGACCGGCAAACAAATCTGGCGGCGCGATACGCACAAGGAATTCAAGGTGAACCCCAATTTCTTCGGCGTCGGCAGCACGCCCGTGTTGGAGGGCGATTTGCTGCTCACCATGGTGGGCGGACAACCCAATAGCGGCATTGTGGCCTTCAACGCGCAAACTGGCAAAACCGTTTGGCAAAGCGTCGGCAAAACCACGTGGCACAAAACGCCCAAACTCGGCTGGCCGGGTGAGCCGTTGATGGACTGGCTGGGCACGGAAAAAATCGCCAGCTACGCCTCGCCCGTCATCGCCACCGTGCACGGACAGCGCGTGGCGTTTTGCCTGATGCGCCAGGGCCTCGTGGCGCTCGATCCCAAAACCGGCAAGATCCATTTCAAGCGATGGTTCCGCGCGCGCTCCAATGAATCGGTGAACGCCTCCAACCCGGTCGTCATCGGTGATCACGTTTTTTGTTCCTCGGCCTATTATGGCGAAGGCGCATTCGTGCTCAAAATCAAGCCCGACCTCAGCGGGTTCACTGAAGTCTGGAGCACCCTCCAACGCCGCGCAAAAAACCGCCGCCACGAGGAAGTACTCGGCCTGCACTGGATGACGCCCATCGTACACGAAGGCAACCTCTACGCCTTCAGCGGACGCAACGAGCCGGATGCACGATTCCGCTGCGTCACCTTTGCCACTGGCAAACTGCTTTGGGATCAAGACGAGTCGTGGAACAAATTCGGTCCGCCCACTAAAAAATACGGCCGCGGCTCCTTCATCCAAGCCGATGGCAAACTCATCGTGCTCGGCGAAACCGGCAAGCTCGGCCTCTTCGCACTCAACGCCAAAAAACCCACCGAGCTGGCCAGCTACCAAGTCCCCCAACTCCGCCCCCCCTGCTGGGCCGCGCCAGCGATGGCGGATCGGCGTGTTTATCTGCGAAGCGAGACGCACTTGGTTTGTTACGATTTTGCGAAGAGGCGATAAGTCGTATAGGACTTATTTGACCAATAGGAACCACACTTCAGGCTTCCAATCCTCTGAAAAACCCCGTTCACTTTCGCCAGTCTATGAGCGAGCCCAACGATTCACTGGCCAAGGAGAAGGAATTGCTGACAAGCGTTGAAAACGCTCCCACCTCCGAGAAAATCAAAACCTACACCAAGCTCTCCGGCCCCGGCTGGTTGCAGGGCGCCATCACGCTCGGCGGCGGTTCGCTGGCAGGCAGCCTGTACCTCGGCGTCATCGGCGGCACGCAGTTGCTTTGGCTCCAGCCACTGATGATGATCCTCGGTGTGCTGATGCTCTCGGTCATCGGCTACGTCACCCTATCCACCGGCAAAAGCCCTTTCCAAGCCATCAACCAACACATCAACCCCGTGCTCGGCTGGGGCTGGCTGATCGCCGCCATGCTCGCCAACCTCGTCTGGGCGATGCCGCAATTTTCCCTCGGCACGGCGGCCCTACAGCAAAATCTTGGCATCCTCGTTGATGACCCGGAAACCAAAAGCCAATCGGGAAAGTACCTTTGCGCCGCGATCCTGTTCATCATCGCGACGGTCATTGTTTGGATGTATGACACCAAGGCGGCCAAGGTGTTTGACGTGGTGTTGAAACTGATGGTGGGCACCATCGTACTGAGTTTCTTTGGCGTGGTGGTCGTGATGGCAGGGCAGCTCGAATGGGGCGCCATCGCCCGGGGCTTTGTCCCGGACTTCAGCCTGCTCCTTCAACCGGCGGATAAATTCAATGAATTCATCGCCGCTTCCAGTGCCCCGGATTACTGGAAATCTACCATTCTCAAAATTCAACGCTCCAAAATGGTGACCGCGGCCGCCACGGCCGTGGGCATCAATATGACCTTTCTGCTCCCCTACTCGATGCTGCGCAAAGGCTGGGGCAAGGAACACCGGGGCTTGGCCAGCTTCGACTTGGGCATGGGCTTGTTCATTCCATTTTTCCTCGCCACCACCTTTGTGGTGATCGCATCCGCCAGTCAATTCCACGGAAAATATGACGAAGGCCTGCTGGATCATTCCAAACCCGCGCCAACAGAAAAAACCCTGAAGGCCTATGAGAAACATCTGGCAGGCATTCAAGGCCACCTCG
>CAZJRV010000113.1:0-9378 GCA_964548235.1 uncultured Verrucomicrobiota bacterium | reverse complement strand
GAAGTCATATATCACGAGCCGTGTTACGTCAGCTATTCGCCCAGCATCGCGCTCACCCACGGCGTTGCCGTGCCGGTCGCCTGTTGCGCGGAAGAAAATTTCAGCGTCACCGCTGCCACCATCGCAGCAGCCATCACGGACAAGAGCCGCGTGTTGATGCTCAACTTCCCCACCAACCCCACCGGCGGCACGATGACCCGCACCGAACTGCAGGCCATCGCCGACCTTGCCGTGAATCACAATCTCATCGTGATCACCGATGAAATTTATGCCGAGCTCACTTTCGAGGGCGAACACAGCAGCATCGCCGCCTTGCCCGGCATGCGCGAACGCACGATTATTTTGCACGGCTTTTCCAAAGCTTACGCGATGACCGGTTTCCGAATCGGCTACGCCTGCGGGCCTTCCGAATTGATCGGCGCAATGACGCGCATTCACCAATACTCGATGCTGTGTGCCAGTCTCCCCAGCCAGGAAGCCGCGCTGGAGGCGCTGCGCAACGGCGACGCGCCAATGGCCGAAATGCGCGAAGCCTATCGCCAGCGCCGCAATGTGATGGTGAACGCGCTCAACGCGATGGGGCTTGATTGCCATTTGCCGCGCGGCTCGTTTTATGCCTTTCCCAGCGTGCAATCCACGGGGCTGGATTCAAAAACATTTGCCGCGCAATTGTTGGAAGCGAAAAACGTGGCCGCCGTGCCGGGAAACGCCTTCGGCGAAAGCGGCGAGGGTTTTCTCCGCTGCTGTTTCGCCGCCGGTTTGGATCAAATCGAAACGGCCATGGAGCGCATGGCGCGGTTTGTGGCGGACACGAAAAAGGGCTGAGTTGCCTCAGCCCTCCTTCCTTGATTTTTTGATCTTTAGCGAAGCAGTTGCTTCTCCAAGTAGTGAACCGTTTGGCGCACGTTGGCGTCGATCTCCATCCGGTCTTTCACCAACCGGCACGCGTGCAGCACGGTGCCGTGGTCGCGTCCGCCAAAGGCTTCGCCAATGGCGCTGAGCGAGTGCTCGGTGAGCTGGCGCGAAAGGTACATCGCGATCTGGCGCGGGAAGGCAATGTTTTCGGGCCGGCGTTTGCTGGTCATGTCGGCCATGCGCAGGTCGAATTTTTCGGTCACCTTTTTCTGGATGACTTCCATCGTGATGGTGTGCCGACCTTCTTCCTGCAGGATTTCGCGCAGCAGATTTTCCACCACATCGTTGGTCAGCTCCTTGCCGGTGAGATGCGCGTAGGAGGCCACCCGAATCAGCGCGCCCTCAAGACGGCGGATGTTGGTGCGAATGCGATTGGCGAGGAATGTCAACACATCCTCGGGAATCTCCACGCCCATGCTCTTCACCTTGTTGCGCAAAATGGCGAGGCGGGTTTCCACATCGGGCGGCTGGAGGTCGGTGACCAGGCCCCACTCGAAACGGCTCACGAGGCGGTGCTCGAGGTTTTGGATTTCACTGGCCGGCCGGTCGCACGTGAGCACGAGTTGCTTGTGGGCTTCGTGCAGCGCGTTGAAGGTGTGGAAAAATTCCTCCTGGATACGTTCTTTGCCGGCGAGAAACTGAATGTCATCAATCAACAGCACATCAGTCTGCCGATATTTTTTGCGGAACTTCACCAGTTGATTGTCCTGAATGGCGGCGATGTATTCGTTGGTGAATTTCTCGGAGGAAACATAAGACACCTTGGCCGCCTTCTTGGAGCTGGCCACGTGCTGGCCAATGGCGTGCAGCAAGTGCGTCTTGCCAAGGCCGGTGCCGCCGTAAAGGAAGAGCGGATTGTACGCCTTGCCCGGCTGCTGCGCCACCGCCATTGCCGCGGCGTGGGCGAAGCTGTTGTTGTTTCCCACCACGAACGTTTCAAACGTGTTGCGCGGGTTGAACATCAGATCGCCGTCGCTGGCCTTGCGCGAAACAGTCTTTCTGCCCTTCGCAGGCTTGGCCGGGGCGGTCGCGGCGCCATTGCCGCCGGCGGCCACCTTGAATTTAATGTTGAGTTTGCGCCCACTGGCCTGGGCGAGGGCATCCTGTAGCAGCTCAAGATAGTTGTCCTTCAACCACACCTCCGAAAACTCATTGGGCACTTCGAGGGTAATGGAAGATTGGTTGAGTGACAGCGGTTGCACCGAGGAGAACCACAAATTGTAGGTCTCGGTGTTAAGCAGGGTGCGGATTTGTTTGGTGGTCTTGGTCCAGATTTTTTCGACAGTAGCCTGCATCGTTTCGTTTTCGTTGCTTAAAATGTTAAAATCAAAATGTTCGTTCACAGTGTCGGCGCATTGCCGACATGGGCCCAAAGGCCCCGTTGGGTTGCCCTCGCGGGCGGGTGGCAAATCACCCTTTGCGTGTCTCGCTCCATCTCTCAACACGACATCCCGACAAGGAGCACTGCGGCTCGGCTTGTTGGGACGCGACGCCATGTGTATGCGATTGACACGCCGGTTGCCACGCCAAGCTATTAACTTTTGTTCACGCCTTGTTCACACGCCGTCTTCGGGCTTGACACTGCCCAAAGCAACGTACCTTCAATGCAATTACTGTTTAGTATGAAAATACTCATTATAAAAACTCAGGTTGTTCCCTGAATGTAACGAAGACGCACTGAAGAGTTACACCGCCTCATCACCGGTCTCACCGGTGCGGATGCGTATGGCACTTTCCACGTTGGACACAAAAATCTTCCCGTCACCGATCTTGCCAGTGCTCGCAGCCGTTTGGATGGCCTGCACGGCGTTGTCCGCCTGGCCATCGGGCACCACGAGTTCCAGTTTCAGCTTGGGAAGAAAGTCCACCGTGTACTCACTGCCGCGGTAAATCTCCGTGTGGCCTTTTTGCCGACCGAAGCCTTTCACCTCGGCCACGGTCATGCCCACCACGCCCAACTCGGTGAGGGCGGCTTTCACGTCCTCGAGTTTAAAGGGTTTGATAATGGCATCGATGCGCTTCATTTCGTACAGGTTGCTGGGAGGATGTTAACAACTCGCGCGAGGCTGTAAACCGGAATCGTTTTTTTTTGAAAAATAAATTTTCAACTTTTTGTTAGATTTGGATTTGACATCATTTGGAAAGCACGCTCGACCCACCCCGCCGACGGCGCGTATTCTCCCCGCCGATGGGTTCAATTTACCGTCATTGCCTTCGGCCGCTGCTGTTTTTGCAGGATTCGGAGGCCGTTCACAACCGTGTTTTACGGGGGCTTTCGCTGTCCCCTCGGCTGCCGGGGCTGCCGCTGCTGGCCGATGCCTGCTACGGCGCGCCGGATTTGCCGGTCAATTTTGGTGGGTTGAATTTCCCAAATCCCATCGGGCTCGCCGCCGGGATGGACAAAGCCGCAGCTGCCGTGCCGATGTGGGAACGGCTCGGCTTCGGCTTTGCCGAGCTGGGCGGCGTGACGCGCCACCCTCAATCGGGCAATGACGCACCGCGGATGTTCCGCGCCGTGGCCGACCGCGCGCTGGTCAATCGCATGGGCTTCAATAACCCCGGCGCCGAGGCAATGGCCGAGGCACTGCGCGGCTGGCGTGCGCGCGGACTATGGCCAACTCATCCCATCGGCATCAACCTTGGCAAATCGAAGGTCACGCCTTTGGAAGAGGCGGCCGAGGATTATGCGTTTTCATTTAACGCGCTACAGGGGTTGGCGGATTTTTTTGTGGTCAATGTCAGCTCGCCCAACACGCCCAACTTGCGCGCGCTGCAGGACAAAAATGCGCTGGATGAAATTTTAAAAACCCTCCGCGCGGTGAACGCCGACGTGCCGCTGCTGATAAAAATCGCGCCCGATTTATCGAACGAAGCCATCGACGACGTCCTTGACCTTACCACTTCCCATTCCCTCGCCGGCATCGTGGCCACGAACACGACCATCGAACGGCCCAATTCCGGCGACTCGCAGTGCCACACAACTTACGCCGAAACCGGCGGTCTCAGCGGCGCGCCCTTGCGCGCGCGAAGCACGGAAATCATCGCCCATATTTTCAAACACACCAAAGGCAAACTCCCCATTATCGGCGTGGGTGGCATTTTCACCGCGGACGACGCGTGGGAAAAAATCACCGCCGGCGCCAGCCTCGTGCAGGTTTTCACCGGACTCGTCTACGAAGGCCCCTCCATCGCGGCCGACATCGTGCGCGGCCTAAAAGCGCGAATGGAAAAAGAGGGCGTGCGGTCGTTGGCGGATATCAGGAATTGAACCGCCAAGACGCAAAAACGCCAAGATTTTTTAAATTGGTTTTCTTGGCGTCTTTGCGTCTTGGCGGTTCACCCCTCCCTCACCAACGCAATAATCCTCGCGCTCGTTTCCTCGGGCGTTTCGCCGGCGTTGTTGATGACCGTCGCGCCCTCGGCCACCATCAGCGGGGAGGCGGCGCGGGTGCTGTCGCGCTCATCGCGGGCGGCGAGGTTGTCCTGCACGCCATCGGCATCGCGGCGGGCTTGGCGCACAGCGGCGGCGGCGTCCATGTAAAACTTGTGTGGCGTCTCGGGGAAAATATTGGAGCCGATGTCGCGGCCTTCCATCACCAGATTGCCAAACTGCACGCACGCCCGCTGGCGTTCCTTCATCCAATCACGCACAAACGGCACAGCCGCCACGTGGCTCACAACGGCGCTGGTAGCCTCGGAGCGGATTTCGGTTTCCGGAAAATACCCGTCCACCTCCAGCCAAATACTGCTATTGCGATTCACCAACTCCGCCGGCCAATCTCCACATAATTCTGCGACCGCCTCGGCGTCGGAGGTGTCCACGCCCTGCAGCAGCGCGTGCCACGCGAGGGTGCGGTACATCGCGCCGGTGTCTACGTAGGCGTAGCCTAGTGTGGCGGCGATGATTTTGGCATTGGTGCTCTTGCCACTGGCGCTGGGGCCGTCGATGGCGATGACGATGGATTCACTCAAGGCGCGGGAGAAACTAGCAGAACCGACAGGCCGAGGCGAGCTTGTGAGTTTTATAGGTCCTATAAGGCCAATGGGACTTATTCCGCAAACAGCGCCTCGCCCACCAGCGCGTTGCCTTCGGCATCACGGATTTCGACGCCAAGCTCGCTGGCTAGTTTTTGGAAAAAGTTGGGGAAAGTTTTCTTCACGCACGATGGATTCCGCAATCGAATGCCGCCCACCGCGAGACCGAGCGTGGCGAAACACATCGCCATTCGGTGGTCGTCGTACGTGTCGATTTCCGCGCCGTGCAGTTCGGGCGAGGGCTCGACGTGCAGCGTGTCGCCTTCCTCGGTGATGCGCGCGCCGCATTTGGTTAGCTCGGTGCGGAGGGCGCGCACGCGTTCGCATTCCTGCACGCGCAGGCGGTGCAGCGCGGGAAAGCTCACCGGATGCGCGGCCAAAGGCGCGAGCACGATGGCGGTCATAATGCTGTCGCCAAGGTCAGTGTTGTGCGTCACCTCGCGCGGCAAATTAATGAAACGCGGGAACTGCGCGTCAATCTGCCAGTTTGTCAGCGGCCAGTGCGCCACCTCCACACCTTCGTGCACGCAATTGACGCCCCAGAAATAACTGCCGCTGGAGGCATCCGGCTCGATGGCAAACGTGCCGCCCGCGTGCGGGAACGCCTCGATGAGTTCGCGCGTCATGTTCAGGTACGGTGCCTCTTCCACGTTGGCGCCCACGATGTCGACAATCCACGTGCCCGCGCGAGCCGAGAGCAACAGCGCGCTGGCAAACTGCGAGCTGTGCTGCAGGCTCACCGTGCAGGCAATCTCGCGCGGCCCCGTGCCATGAAACACCGCCGGCAACAAATCGTTGTCCGAGTCGATGCGATACTTCATTCGGCGCAGCGAATGAAAGAGTTCCCCCTGCGGCCGCACGTGCATTCGGTCCACGCCGCTCAACCGCACCGCGCCCTTGGCCAGACAAACAAACGCGCCGAGGAACCGCGCCGCCGTGCCGGCGTTGCCCACGAAAAGCTCCAGCGGCGCTTCCGCCGTACCCGCATTGGGCACACGCCCGCCGAGGCCCTGCACGGTGAGGTGGCGATTGCAAGGCTCGGCGGCATCCTCCGCCACGTCGATTTCAAAACCCAGCAGCCGCAGCGCGTCCACCATGATCTGCGTGTCCTCGCTCCACAACGCGCCCGTCAGCCGCACCTCGCCATCAGCGAGCGCCGCGAGAATCAGCGCGCGATTGGTGATGCTCTTCGACCCCGGCACTGTCACATCCGCCGTCACGGGGCCGGGCAGTGGCAAAATTTCGATGAGGTCTGGAAGCGACATTTTAATTCTCCTTGGCGGCAAGCCAATCGTTCCGGGCCGTTTGGCCTTCGGCAAAAAATTGCTCCAGCGCCGCCGCGTCTTTTGCCGATAGCGCAGTTTTTAATCGGCACAATTCTGATTGCAATTCCTCCAGTGCAGTGCTGATTGCATCCGCATTGTCCATCGCAATGTCGCGCCACATCCCGGCCCCACCGGAAGCCAGCCGTGTGGTGTCGCGAAAACCGCTTCCCAAAAAATCGCATTCTCCCGCGCGCGGTGAAGTTAGCACGGCGTTCACCAACGCACTGGCCAGCACGTGCGGCAGATGACTCGTGCGTGCCACGATGGCATCGTGGTCTGCAGCGGAAAGATTCACCACGCGACTGCCAAGCGATTCCCAAAAAGCCGTCACTGCCCCGATTGACGCTGCATCGCTGGCGGCCGTGGGTGTCACCGCGCAGACGGCGCCATCGAGCAAATCGCCGCGCGCATGAGCCACACCCGGATTTTCCGATCCACACAATGGATGACTCCCCACGAAACTCGGCAGCACCGGCTCCACCGCCGCCACCACGCTGGCCTTCACGCTGCCGACATCGGTGACGATGGCATCCGCCGCCAAGTGAGGTTTCAATGCTGCCGCCAAATCTCTCATCCGCCCCACGGGCGTGCAGAGGATGACCAAGTCCGCGCCGTCTACCGCTTCGGCGATGTCGAGCGTGGCTTCATCCACCACTCCCGCCGCAAGGCATTCGGCAATGCTCGCCTCGCGCCGCACCAGCCCGCACACGCGCCCAGCCACGCCGGCGTGTTTGGCCGCCAAACCGACCGAGCCGCCCAGCATGCCCACACCGATGAGGGTTATTTTAGGGAATTGCACCGGCGGGATAATGAGGGGGAAATGACCAATTACCAAGGCCCAAAACCCAAGGGAGCCCCAAAACACAAATCCCAATGCGTCATTGGGGTTTGTGATTTTTTTGGAGCTTGGTCATTTTCTCGCGCACCCGCGCGAGTATCACTTCCGCCAATCCCGCCTCTTTGCCGTCGCTCCCGATGGCCTCGGTGTACCACACCAGTTTGCCCTTGCGCTCGGTGGGGTTTCGCCACGTGGGCTGGCCGGCGTTGAGGCGTTGGCGGACGCGGTTGGGCGGTTCGCCAAGGAGCACGGGGATATCTTCTACCGTGTGCAAACCGTCGGCGATGAAGAAGGGAACCATCACGAGGTGCGGCGCGGTGGTGGCGGTGAAGCAATCGGCGATGAAGGGCGCTTCCTCCATGAAAGCCGGTAGCACCTCTGCGTATTCGCCCAGTGCGGCGATGGCTTCCACTTGGGCCTCGATGGCTTTGCGGGAGTTGGCGTTTTTCTCCGTGCCGTGGCCGGCGATGAAAAGGGCGGTCTCGGCAGGCCTTGGCACGCGGGGGAAAGGATGCTTGACGACCGCTTCCCGCGCGCGGGCGAGCAGCACTTCGGTCATGCTCGCGTGGGTGCCGATGGGGTGACAGTATATAATAGTGCGCCTGGCGATCTTCTGGATGCGTTCGTAATTTGTCTCGCCCGCAGCCGCGAGGCCGAGGCGATGGGGGATGGTTTGCTCGGTGAAATGGCCTTCGCTAATAGTGACGGGGACCACAAAAATTTTCTCGGCGGAAACGAGCTTGGGCACGTCATCGATTTTTGGCTGCTCCAAATTGAAGGCGCAGGCGACCTCCGCGAAGATATTCCGCGCGTGCAGTTCGTCGGCGAGGCGACGCGTAGGCGCGCTGGATTGTGCGTTCACGGTGCTGCCATGGGCAATCAGCACGAGTGCATCGTTGGAGAAATCATCCGCCATCGCGGGCAGTGTCGCGCGGGAGGCTCACGAGGCAAAGGCTTTTTGATAAAGCCCCGTGAAATCCGCCGCCGTGATGTCGCGCGGATTGAAGCTGGCGGTCCATTGGCCGGCGGCTTCGTTGGAGAGCGTGTCCAGCCGCGCGGCGTCCACGCCAAAGGCGGTGAGATCGCGCGGGAGTTCGGCGGTGTCCAGCAACGTTTCCAGCGCTTGTGCCAGCGATTCCGGCGCGGGCGTGCCGTTGGTAGCGGCCACGGAGGTGCCGTCCACAAAGTCGGCGTATGCCTCGGCGATGGATTCATCGTCGGCGTTGAAGCGGACGACGTGCGGCAGCATCATGCCGACCGCTTGCCCGTGCACCACATTGTAATGCGCGGTGAGCGGATTGGCTGCCGAATGCGCTGCGCCGAGCATGCTGTGCTCAATGGCGGTGCCGGCGTACGCCGCGCCGAGGAGCATTTGGCCGCGGGCGTGCAAATCGTCCGGCGACTCGAGCACGCGGCTGAAACTATCCAGCATCATCTGAAACGCCGCGCGCGAATATTTTTGCGATGTCTCGTTGCGCTTGCGTGTGACGGCGGTTTCCACGGCGTGCGCGATGGCGTCGATGCCAGTGCAAGCGGTGACGCGGGGCGGCTGCGACAAAGTCAGCTCGGGGTCGAGGATGGCCACCTTCGCCATCGCCTTGGGATCACCGCAGGCCATTTTTTGGTGCGTGGTGTTGTCGGCAATGAGCGCGAAACTTTGGCACTCGCTGCCCGTGCCCGCGGTGGTGGGAATCATGATCGACGGCAGCATCGGCTCGCTCGCCTTGCCGATGCCCCAGTAATCCTTCATCGCGCCGCCATTGGTGAGTATGAAATTGCAGCCCTTCGCCGTGTCCATCGAACTGCCCCCGCCGAGGCCGATGATGAAATCAATCGCATCCGTTTTGGCCACCGCCACACATTCGTCCACGCAAGCGGTGGTGGGGTTTTCCTTCGAGCGATCAAACCCCGAAACCGCTATACCCACCTCCTCCAGATTTTCCCGCACCCGCCCCGCATGACCGGCGGCCACGATGCCGGCATCGGTAACGAGCAATGCTTTTGTAGCGCCTAGTTCGGCCGCCAGTTCGCCCACCTGCGCCACGCTGCCATTGCCGAAAACCATCCTCAGGTGCGGATGATTTTCCAACAGTAAATCTGGCTCGGTTTGGCTCATGGGCATTTTAAGACGGCGCGGGCGGCGGACTTGTTCAGCCGCCGTTGCAAAGGCGTTGCAAACGCTCGTCGGGGGTTTGGTAGGCGCGGGCGGTGAACAGGAAATCGACGATGCTGCCTTCGTGGGGCTGGAGCCAGTTGAGCGCGATG
>CAZJRV010000112.1:0-9595 GCA_964548235.1 uncultured Verrucomicrobiota bacterium | reverse complement strand
CGTCCACGGGGTGCGTATCAATACGGATTGGACATGAAAGTGCAACCTTTTGTGTATTGAAACTTCGCTCTCCTGAAAGGCGAGCGGAGCGCTATCAGGACGGGCTGAGCAATTGCGGGAAGAAGAGCAGGAGGATTAATGCTCCCACGGCCAATACCCCAATAATGGTAATGGCGATTATATAAATTTTCACCCAGCCCGATTTTTTGACACGGAAGGAGGATTTGACATCATCACTGGATCCAAAATCGCCCGGTTGAATCGCCTTTGGGCCGGTTTGGATGACGGCGGTTTCGCGCTTCATGGATTCCACCACATTCGGGTCGTCCACCAATTGCACGTGAATGTTGCCGACCTGGACAATGTGTCCGGCGACAAGGGTCACAGAGGTTACGGGTTGCTGGTCAATGAAACTTCCGTTCTGGGAGCCGAGATCCTGATAAATGATTTGCCCGTCGGCGATGGTAAATTGGCCGTGTTGCGCAGAGATGGTGGTGTCTGAAATGAAAATAGAAGATCCTTCAGCGGACCCAAGCACATGAGTCCCTTCAGTCAACTCGAATGGACCCCCTTGGATCCCTTCGGTGATGATGTACAGCAGCGTAGCCATGCCTCGAAACATGCTACCCTAACGGTCGGGTCTTGCAAACCTACTAACTTTTTCAGTGATGTCAAGCTGTTAGGCTTGGGTGGTCAATTCTCGAAATCGCCCAAACAGCCCGTTAGAATCATGAGGCCCCGGTGAGGCTTCGGGATGGTATTGAACACTGAAAACCGGCTTGGAACGATGGCGCAGGCCCTCGACGGTTTGGTCATTGAGATTCACACGATCCACTTGGATATGTTCCGGGAGTCTCGATGAATCTATTGCAAAACCATGGTTTTGAGAGGTGATCTCAATGCGGCCTGATTCCAAGTCCTTGACCGGTTGATTGGCCCCTCGATGGCCGAATTTGAGCTTAAAAGTGTCGCCGCCCAGCGCTTGTCCGAGGATTTGGTGCCCGAGGCAAATGCCAAACACCGGCGTGCCATGACACACTAAATCATTCACCGCCTTCACCGCATAGCCCAATGCGGCCGGATCACCGGGGCCGTTGGAGAGAAACACGCCGGCCGGCTTGTTTTTGAGCACTTCCTCCGCCGGAGTGGTGGCGGGCACAACGCGAACCTGAAAACCGTGTCGCCTCAAGCAGCGGAGGATGTTGTATTTCACACCAAAATCATACGCCACAATCGGCACCTCTGCCGGAGGCAGGGCAGGGGGGCGCGATGTGGAGTCGTTCCCCGCAGGCAACGTAAACTCCTCGCAGGGATGTTCTTGTGTGGACCAGTCAAATGCCTCGGCATGGGTGACTTCTTTTGCGTAATCCACGCCCAACAATCCCGGCCAGTCAGCGGCTCGTTGTATTGCTTCAGCTTCAGAAATTTCTTCAGTCGAAATTATGCCATTCATTGCACCGCGCACACGGAGTTTTTTGGTGAGCGCGCGCGTGTCGATTCCTTCAATTGCCGGGACACCGTTTTCCTTGAGATATTCATCGAGCGATTGCCGCGCACGCCAACTGCTGACCACCGGCGATAGTTCACGCACCACAAAGCCGGAAACGTGTGGTTGATAACTTTCAATATCTTCCGGGTTCACCCCATAGTTCCCAATCTCAGGGTAAGTCATCGTGACAATTTGCCCTTTATACGAAGGATCTGTGAGAATTTCCTGATAACCCGTCATCGAGGTGTTGAAACACACTTCGCCGCAGGCTGTGGCGCGTGCGCCGAAACTGTTGCCACGGAAAATCGAGCCGTCTTCGAGAGCGAGAATTGCCATTTATTGGGATTGGCTCTGGAGCCGCGCGAGTTTAGGGAGCGCCCAGTAGTCCGTCAAGCGGCAACACAAAAAAGGCGCGATCCGCAGATCGCGCCCGTGAAAATTTTCTGCTATTTAATCGCTTTGTTTAATGAAGCGATATAATTGGACACGGACGTTCGGCCGTAACCCACTTTTTTGGTAAGTTCCTTGCCATCGGCGTCCATCAAAATCACCGTCGGGTATCCTCGAATGGCAAATGCTTTTGCTTGCTTGCGGTTGTATTCCGCCTGATCCTTGCTGAGTTTACTCTTGTCGCGCGGGAAGTCCAGTTCCACCAGAACGAGTTTCTTCTTAGCAAACGCGGCGAACTCATCGGAATTAAAGACGGTTTTCTTCAGGGCCTTGCATGGCGGACACCAGTCCGAGCCAGTGAATTCCACGAGTACGGTTTTTCCTTCTTTTTTGGCCAGTTTCTTAGCCTTTTCAATGTTGTTTAACCAACCTTCGCCAGCGGTGAGGCTGAGGCTCAAGGCAAACAGGGTTGTTAGTGCAATTGCTTTTTTCATGAGTAAAACCTTTACGGTTCGGGGTTTATGTCGGTGGTCGATACTACGCTGCAACCGTGCCTTCGCGCCATACAATTTTTCCGGCGACGAGTGTCATGATTGGGCGGCCTTTGAGCGTCCAGCCATTGAAGGGGGTGTTGTCGGATTTGCTCGGGCTTTCCGTCGCGTCGTACACCCATTCGGCATTGGGGTCGAATACAGTCACATCCGCATCCGCTCCTTCGGTCAAAGTGCCTTTGTCGAGTTTGAGCAGCCTGGCTGGATTCACCGTGTATTTTGCAATTAACGCGGTTAAGTCGAGATGACCTGGGTGGAAAAGCTGCATCAGCGACAGGGCAAGTTCCGTTTCCAATCCTGTGATGCCGAAGGGAGCGTAGTCAAATTCCACATCCTTTTCGTGCGCGCAATGGGGGGCGTGGTCACTGGCGAGAATTTCAAGCGTGCCATCGGCCAGCCCGGCAAGGATGGCTTTGCGATCATCGGCAGTCCGCAACGGCGGATTCATTTTGCAGTTTGTGTCAAAAGCAGGCCATTGCGTGCGTTGCGCCTCGGTTTGTAAATCGCGGCCGTCTTCAGCCCAGAAATGATCGCTGCCCCCGATAGCCGCATCGGTGAGGGTAAAGTGGTGCGCACATGCCTCGCCGGAAATACACACGTCGCGTGCCTTTGCCTGTCGGATCAATTCCACCGATTTCGCGCTGCTGACGTGTTGGCAGTGGATGTGCGTGCCGGTCAACTCCGCAAGCTCAATGTTGCGTGCCACAATTAGATCCTCGCCCGTTGCCGGCCAGCCTTTCATCCCAAGATTTGTGCTCCAATAGCCCTCGTGCATCACGCCATCGCCCACGATGGAATAATCCTGGCAATGATCCATGACCGGCAGATCAAACATTTTCGCATACTCCAGAGCGCGGCGCATGAGGTCATGGTTTTGCACGCAATGACCGTCATCGGTAATCGCCACCACGCCCGCTTGTTTGAGCGATCCGATGGGCGCGAGTTCTTCACCGGCGATGTTCAGCGTGAGTGTGCCGGTGAGGTAAATATTGATTACCGCCTCGCGTTCGGCCAGATCCTGAATAAGGGCAACCGTCGCGGGGCTGTCGATGGCGGGCGTGGTATTGGGCATGCAAACCACGGAGGTGAATCCCCCCATAGCCGCCGCCGCAGACCCGGTTGCGATGTTTTCCTTGGCCGTTTGCCCCGGCTCACGGAAGTGAACGTGCAGGTCAATCAACCCCGGGCAAACCACTTGGCCGCCGCAATCGATCACCTCCGCATCCTCCGGAGTTTCCAGTCCATTACCCACCGCCACAATTTTGCCGTTGGACAAATGGACATCCGCAGTTTCATCGCGGTCATTGGCCGGATCAATTACCCGTCCGCCTTGCAGGAAAACAGAATTCATCGGCCCGCACCATACCCGCTCGTGCGATGGATGCCAAGTTCGATGGCGTTTGTGTTTGCAATGTGCGCGTGCGTGTCGGTTTAATCGCCGCGGCTTGGCGAATACCACGCAAAACCACATCGCCGGCGGCGACCCACAAACCGTTGCCGCTGCGCGCGCGGTGATGGAGCAGGGCGGCAACGCCTTCGACGGCATCGTGGCCGGCGCTTTCATGGCGATGGTGAGTGAATCCACCCTAACCAGCGCGGGCGGTGGCGGATATCTGATGGCCAGCGCACCAGATTCAGAGCCGATTCTCTTCGATTTTTTTAACGCGATGCCAAGCGGGGATGTGACTGATTCCAAGCTTGATTTCCGTTCCGTGTGTGTTGATTTTGGATCGGCGACACAGGAATTTCATATCGGGCGCGGTGCTACCGCTGTCCCGGGAAACGTGCCGGGGCTGTTGCGTGTGCAGGAAAAACTTGGCTGCCTCAGCCGCGCCAATGTCCTTGCGCCCGCAATTCGTGCCGCGCGAGAGGGGGTGCCGTTGTCCGCACAACAAGCGGAATTTGTCCGGATGCTCGAGCCCATCCTCACGCACACGCACGAAGCACGTGCGTTGTATGCGCCGAAGGGCAAATTGCGGCAGAGTGGCGAAATTTTTTCAATGCCAGAATTTGCCGATTGCCTCCAAGCATTGGCGGTGGAGGGCCCGACGCTCTTCCAAACCGGTGCGGTGGCGACTGCGATCTTAGAATGGGCAGGGCAGGACGGGTTGATTTGCAGGGAGGATCTCACCTCGTTTGCGGTTCAAGAGCGGATCCCGTTGCGGGTTCAGTTTAAGGATTGCGAGATTCTGCTCAACCCCCCGCCCGCATCCAGCGGCACGCTCATTGCCCACACGCTCGCACAACCTGAAATTTCCACTGTCCCCGGCTTGGCCGGCGCAATGCGGGCAACCGCGGCGGCGCGACAGCAACTGCTCGACCCCCCTTCGCGCGGATCCACCACGCACCTCAGCGTGCTCGATGCCAACGCCAATGCCGCCAGCCTCACGATGACCAATGGCGAAGGTTGCGGCAGCCTTTTGCCCGGTTGCGGATTTATGTTAAACAACGTGCTTGGCGAGGAGGATCTCAACCCCGGCGGCTTCCATCGCCACACGCCCGGCCAGCGTTTGCCCAGCATGATGTCGCCCACAATTGTCCTGCGCGAAGGCCGACCCGTGCTGGCGACTGGCACGGGCGGCAGCAATCGCATTCGCTCGGTGATTATCCAAGTCTTGATAAATATCCTCGTCAAGGGCATGACTTTGGAAGCGGCCACACAGTCGCCGCGTTTGCATTTTGATGGTGAATTGTTGCAGGCCGAACCGGGTTTTACCGAAGACGAGATGAATCAACTCCACGCCATCGGCCCCGTGAACACTTGGGATTGTCCCAGCCTGTTTTTTGGTGGCGCGCATTCCGTGACGCCGATTGGCGGCTTTGGCGATCCGCGCCGCAGCGGGTGTGCCGTTTCATTTTCATAACACCATGGCCATCCAATTCAACGCATCGGAAGACCCCACCATCGGCGTCGAGGTGGAGCTGCAAATTGTGGATCCCGCCACCCGCCATCTCGTGCCCAAAGGTGCCGGGTTGATCGCAGCCATGAACGGCAATCCGCACGTGAAATCGGAGCTGCTGCAATCCACCGTGGAGCTGAACACCAGCGTGTGCCGCAACGTGAAGGAAGTGCGGCGCGACCTTCAGCGCGAGAAAACCGCGGTGCAATCCGCTTGCGAAAAACTAGAGTGCGCCCTCATCTCCGCCGGCACCCACCCGTTTTCCACTTGGCCGGAACAGCAAACCACCGATGAGGCTCGCTATCAAAAACTCATTGACCGCGTCCAATGGCCCGCGCAGCGCCTGATGATTTTTGGGCTGCACGTCCACGTGGGAATGGACAGCGGCGAAAAAGCCGTCGCCGTTGCCAATCAACTCACCAATTTCATCCCGCAATTCCTCGCGCTCTCAGCCAGCTCGCCCTTTTGGCAGGGAAACGATACCGGCCTCGCCTCGGTGCGCAGCAAGGTTTTTGAAACACTCCCCACCGCCGGCTTGCCCGAGCACTTTGCCAACTGGGGCGAATTTCAAACTTTCATGAACACCCTCGTCAACGCCGGCGCCATCGAAAGCATCCGCGAAGTGTGGTGGGATATCCGCCCACACCCCGGCTTTGGCACCGTGGAGCTGCGTATGTGTGATGGCTTGCCCACAATGGAGGAGCTCCTCGCCGTGGCTGCCCTCATGCATTGCACCACCGTGCACCTCGGCGAACAATACGAGAACGGGGAACTGCCGCCTCCCACGCGCCACTGGATTTTGCGCGAGAACAAATGGCGCGCCGCGCGCTGGGGGCTCGATGCCCGCATCATTCAGGACGAAGCCGGCAACCTCGAATCCAACCGCGTGCTTATCCATGAATTGCTCGAGACCCTCGCCCCCATCGCCCGGCAACTGAACTGCGCCGAGGAACTTGCCCACGTGGACCGAATACTCGACGAAGGCCCCAGCTATTTGCGACAACGCAAAATTTTCGAACAAACCGGCCAACTCAAGCCCGTGGTCGATGCCCTCATCGACGAATGGAAAACCGGCGAGCGCCACGCCATGAATTGACAACCCCGCCCAGCCCGCTACCATGCCGCCCACGCGGGTGTCGTATAATGGTATTACTCCAGCCTTCCAAGCTGATAACGCGGGTTCGATTCCCGCCACCCGCTCCAGCTTTTCCAGTCGTCCACATCCGTCAGCTCGCGCAGCAGCTTGACTGAAATCCCAGTGGCATCAGCCTTCTCCAGTGTGGTTTGCAGAACCGTGTCCGTGCTCCACTCGATTTTTTCAAAAAGGCCGGGGCAGGGCGCATTGAGGCCGATCAGCCAGTAGCCGCCGTCGCTGGCTGGCCCGATGATTGCGTCATGGGTTTTCAGGGCATCAGTTGCGGCTTGTATATCGTGCAACATCACTTCAGGGCAATCGGAGCCGATGATGATTGCAGGGCCCCTTGCTTCGGCGAAGGCGCGATGCATTCGTTCCCCGAGATCACCTTCGCCTTGGGGGTGAGTGCTCCAACCCTCGCGCAACCACGGCTCGATTTTGTTTTTGGCGTCATCAGGGGTGAAGCGGATTTCTAAATGGGGTAACGAGGCGAGATTGCTCAACACAACTTCAGTGAGCTGACAGTACGCGGTGCACGCAGCTTCGTTTCCGATGGCGGCGGCCAGTCGCGTTTTCACAAAACCGGGGCGGGGTGCTCTCACAAAAATGATAATTCGAGGTTCGGGCATCCTTGACTTTCCGCGCCAATCATTGTGCCATCGGCCTTCCCATTCAACCCGGGATTATTATTTTGAAAAAATACAACGTCGGCATTATCGGATACGGCTGGGCGGCTACCGCCCACATTGACGCCATCAACGCCTCGGGCATGGCCCGGGTCACACACGTGTTTTCATCGCGCCTGTTGGACGATGATGAGCTCAGTGCACGCCACGGCAGCCGCATCAAGACGACCACCAACCTCAAGTCCATGCTCAAGGATCCTAACGTGGACGTGGTGGACGTGACAAGCTACCCGTACCAACACGCCGATCATGTGGTCGCAGCGGCCATGGCGGGCAAACATCTCATCATCGAGAAACCGCTCACGCTCACACAGCCGAGCCTGCGCCGGATGGTGGCGGCGGTGAAGAAAGCGCGTGTGAAGGTCTGCGTTTGTTTTGAGTGCCGTTTCGCATCGCAATTTCTCACCATCAAATCTGTGGTGGATCAAGGCCTCGTCGGAAAAATCCACTATGGCGAGGTGGATTACTATCACGGCGTTGGCCCGTGGTATGGTCAGTATCGCTGGAACACCAAAAAAGATGCCGGCGGCAGCAGTTTGCTTTCGGCCGGTTGCCATGCGATGGACGCGCTGCTGTATTTCATGGGCTCGACGGATGTGGTGGAGGTGACGAGCCATTCCACGCAGTCGAAAAACAAAATTTTCAAAAAATACGAGTACGACACCACCAGCGTCACGATTCTGAAATTCAAGGACGGCCGCATTGGTAAAGTCGCCAGCGTCATCGATTGTTTGCAGCCGTATTATTTCCACACTCATCTTGTTGGCAGCGAAGGCAGCATTTTGGACAACAAATTTTACTCCAGCAAAATGGGAGCGCTAAACAAAAATGAATGGAGCACGATGGCCACCCAATTGGTCGATTCCGGTGACGTAAGTGATCACCCGTACCAGACGCAGTTCGAGGCATTCTTCACCGCCCTGCGCGCCGGCAAGGAGATGCCGCACACCAGCCTCGCGGACGCCGCGCGCACGCACGAAATCATTTTTGCTGCTGACAAATCCGCCGCCACCGGCAAACCCGTCCGGATCAGGCGGATCAAATAACCATGCCCAAGCCATCGGCCATTGCCATCGGGGCGCATCCGGATGACATCGAGTTCGCCATGGCCGGCACGTTGTTGCAGTTGCAAGCGGTGGGCTGGGTAATTCATTATTTCAACCTATCCAGCGGCAATCTCGGCAGCGTAAAACTGAACGCCGCTCAAGCCGCCCGCACCCGCGCGCGGGAAGCCAAAGCCGCCGCAAAAATTCTGGACGCCAAATTTCACGCGAGCATTTGCAATGATTTGGAAATCATGTACGACGTCCCGACGCTGCGCAAAGTGGCGGCAGTGATTCGCAAATCCAAAGCATCGGTGATCCTCACGCATTCCCCAACGGATTACATGGAGGATCACACCAACACCTGTCGGCTTGCCGTCACCGCGGCGTTTGCGCACGGCATGCCGAATTTTAAGTGCGCGCCCGCCATCCGGCCTTTCGAGCACAATGTCACTGTGTATCACGCGATGCCGCACAGTTTGCGCGATCCGCTTCGCCAACGCGTAATGGCCGGTGCATTTGTGAACACGACGCCGGTTCGGGCGCGACAAGTCGAGGCGCTGTCCGCGCACGCAAGCCAACAGGATTGGCTGGATGTGAGTCAGGGAATGAATTCCTATATCAAAGCGGGCGATGAAGTTTCGCGTTGGGTGGGCAAGCTGTCAAAAAAGTTTATGTTCGCCGAGGGCTGGCGGCGGCATTTGCATTTTGGGTTCAGCTCGGAGGAATCGGATCCCCTAAAGGATGCCCTCGGGAAAAATTATTTGATTAACCAAAAATACGAGCGCGCACTCGAAAAGGAAAAATAATTTGGCACGAAAACTTAGCACGATTGCCCCCGATTGGTGGGATTACACCACGCTGGAGGACGACCTCATCCGCGATGCCGCCAAGCTCACGCCGCGCCAAATCGAGAAACTCGCGCGGCCGGGATTTCGTGTGGTGATGTACGACACACTGGAAGATTTTTACCTCGCCGAAGCACTCGAATACATTGATGCGTGGCGCGCTTCCACGCCGGATAACCCCGTGGGCATCTGCGGCCCCATCGGGCCCACCGAACAACTGCCGCTCGTGGCGCGCCTTGTGAATGCGCTTGGGCTCAGTGTTCGCTCGGCGCATTTTTGGGGCATGGACGAATGGTATGATGGCAAGCGCGAAGTGCCCATGACGCATCCACTCTCTTTTGAAAAAGCTGATCGAGAATTGTGTTTCAATAAAATCGATAAAACCCTCCGCATGGCCGATGAAAACCTGCATTTCCCAAAAGCCAACACCCGGCCCTTCATCGATAGCTGGGAAGGCGTGCGCTGCGCCGTAATGCAGGGCGGTCAGGGCGACATTAAGCACTGGGCATTTAACGATCCGCTGCCGCGCAAGGGCAAATGGAAAACTAATCCG
>CAZJRV010000111.1:0-9624 GCA_964548235.1 uncultured Verrucomicrobiota bacterium | reverse complement strand
GGTCCAAGTGTCGTCGATCGCGATGGCGCGCATTACGTTTTTGTATTCGAGGATGTAGCTGGCGATGCCGTCGGTGTGGGGAATGGTCGTGCGCGGATCGGTCCGAGTGCTGCAATAAATGCGCTCGGGATTGCCGAACCAATATCGAAACGTGTCGATGTGGTGGATGGACATGATGCGGAGGGTGACCCAGCCTTGAGATTCAATCCACGGCTTCCAGTGCGGGATGCCGCGCATGTCGATGGTGGCTAGCACGGGCTCGCCAATGGTACCGTTCTCGAGCAGCGTTTTTCCGGCGCGCACGGATTGGTCGTAGCGCATGTTTTGGTTTACGGCCAAAACGATGCCAGCAGATTCGCAGACTTCGACCGCCTCGACGGCTTCGGCGTAATTCGCGCCTAAGGGTTTCTGCGCGAGGATGCCTTTTGCGGTGCCGCGCGCGCAGGCGGCTTTGATGACTTCAAGTTGTTTGTGCGGCGGCACGGCGAGGTCGAGCACTTCGATTGATGCGTCGTCGAGCAGTTGACTGATGGAATCGCAAACGGTGGCGATGTCGTGTTGCCCGGCGCATTGGGCGGCGTTTTTCTTTGTGCGGCTGGCGATGGCGACGGGATTGAAACCGGCTTTGCGATAGGCGGCGAGGTGGCAGTCGCTCATGATGAAGCCGCTGCCGACACAGCCGATGCGCCAGTCTTTGCGTTCGGGGAGAGGTGAGTGAATGTTGAGATTCATGCGTCGGTTTTTTCGCCTGCGCCGGTGGTGGCGTCTTCGGTGGGGTTCCAAAAGTCCGCGCCTTGTTCAAAAAGTTTTGCGCCTATTTCTTTGATGGCAGTGTCCGGCAGTTTTTCGATGGGGATGTAAAAGGGATGGTGCGATTCCTTGTAGGGATTGTTGTGCTTGGTGTTGTAGCAACAAATGAGCGACCAGCGGGGATGCTCAGAGGTGTTTTGGTCGGAGCGATGCAATAGGTTGCTGTGGAAAAAAAGCGTGTCGCCGGGGTCGAGTTCGACGTGTACCGTTTCCATCACCTTAACCACTTCGTCCACTCGTTCGGGGTCGGCACCGGTTTGGTCGCCATACCGGCCGTGCTCGAGGCGGCCGAGTTTGTGCGAATTTTTCAAAATCTGTAGGCAGCCGTTCTCGCGCGTGTTGGGATCGACCGCGATGAAGGCCGAGCCCATGTCGGGCCAGAGGCATCCGTTTTGATACCAGTAGCCGTAGTCCTGATGCCAATTCCACGCGCCGCCGGTGCGCGGTTGTTTGATGCTCATTTTGCTGTGGTAATGATACACCTCATCGCCGAGCAGGGCTTCCATGGCGTTGACGATGCGTTCGCTGCGGGCGATGGCGCCCCACAAATCTTCGCCGGCGGAATTCCATAGCACGAGCTGTGCCTTGCCGCCTTCGCCGTCTTTGAGATCGTAGGCATTGTCTTTGAACGATTGGTCGGCGCGGGCGGCGGCGCGGAGGATGTCCGCCTCCCCGGCATCGAAGAGTCCGCGCACGATGAGAAAGCCGTCTTCTTGAAAGGAAGAAACTTGTTCTTCGGAAACGGTGGACATGCGGCGACGATGCCGAGCGCGTGCGCGGATGTCAATCGTCCGTGCCGCCCGCCCAGTCGGGGCGTTGCTGGAGATGGTAGAGGCGCTCGCCGGCTTTGCGTTCGAGGAAGATGCCTTCGGCTTCGCGGTTGGCGTAGTCCTCGATGTTGATCGTGCGATGATCGACGTAGCCGAGGTTGATTTGTTTGCAAACTGCTTCGGGGATTCCAGTGGCGAGTGTGACGGTGACGCGCGGTTGTTCGTTGCCGTTTGCGTCCACCGCGCCGATGCCCTTCACGTGGCCGGAGTGGGCGAGGAGTCCCCACGGGAAATCCTTGAAGCGTTCCCAATGATGCTGCAAATACGCGGAGCAGTGGTATCCAATTTGTTTCAAAATATCGCCGTGCGAAAAACTAACTTCGGTGATGTGCGGCGCGTAGATGATGAGCTCACCGCCGTCGGCGAGGATGGGCTCGAGCTTGTACATGCATTTGCCGCCAACCCAAAGGTCATCGTACATCGGCGGCGCGCAGGAAACGATGGTGTGAAAAGGGCGCTCCTTATACGTGATGTGTTCGCGCGCGGAGAGATCGCTGGCGGCGTCCCACGCGCTTTCGGGTGTGCCGAAGAAAAGTCCGGCGAGTGATTTGTCCGGGCGCACGACCATGCAGAAGCAGGATTTCTCGATGTCCACCATTGCGGCGGCGTGGTCGACAATTTTGCGTACGGGCGTCCATTTGCTGCCGATGATCATCGGGTTGGTCACCACCGCACCGAGCCAATGGAAAAAATTCAGCACGTCCGGACCGCTGATGCCGGGGAAGAGATATTTGTTGCCGCCGGAAAAGCCCACCACCTCGTGCGGGAACACCGGCCCGAGAATCATCACTTGATCGTAATCATAAATCTTTTTGTTGATCTCCACCGGCACGTCCATTTCAAAACGCCCGCCCGAAAGCCCGCCAATCGTGCTGGCCGGGATGGTGCCGAGATTGCGCATCGCATCAGGGTTGTCCCATTCGTGATTGTAAAATGCGACATCGGCAAACCGGCTGCGACGTTCATCGAACGAAATCTCCAGCCGCTCGCAAATGGCCTCCTCACTCATCGCGTGATGCGTGCCCAGCGCGATTATCACATCCAGCTTGGCCGCGCTCCCGCCAATCTGCGCGTGGATGGCCTTGAACAACTGCCCCACCGGAGCCGTGCGTGTGTGATCCGGCACAATCAGCAAAACCTTTTTGCCAATGTATTCCGGCGTCGGCAACGCCTTGGCGACGAGGCTGTTGACCTGTTCATCGGCCAAAGACGATTCAGCGAAGGCGGTTTGGGAAATGGTTTTCAATTTATAATCTCACACGGAGGCGCAGGAAAAACCTCTGTGCTCTCTGTGTCTCTGTGGTTAAATCGTCTGCGACAAAAACCCGCCGTCCACCACAATGTCCGAGCCGGTCACGAAGCTCGCCGCTTTCTCGCTGGCAAGGAACACGGCTGCCCCTCCCAGTTCGCTGGCGTCTCCAAACCGGCCCATTGCCGTATGATTGAAAATCGACTGGCCCCGTTCACTGGGCGTGCCGTCCTCGTTGAGCAGGAGTTTCTTGTTTTGTTCGGCGGGAAAAAATCCCGGCGTGATGCTGTTCACGCGCACACCCTGCGTGGCCCATTCGCGGGCGAGGAAACGAGTGGCGCTCAGCACAGCCGCCTTGGATGCGGAATAGGCAATCACCTTGGAGAGCGGCAGATGCGAGGTGACGCTGGCGATATTGATGATGCTGCCCTTGCCGCGCGCGCACATGGCGGGGCCAAATTCCTGGCACGGGAGGAGGAAGCCCCCCACGAGATTGAGGTCGAACACCTTTGCCCATGCTGGCAGGGGGATGTTTTCAAATGGCATCTCGGGCGTGACAGTGGCGTCGGGATGATTGCCGCCGGCGGCATTCAACAAAATGGTGGGAACGCCGAGGGCGTCTGTCACGGCTTCGTGGCAGCTTTTGAGGCTGGCGGGATCCATCGCGTCGCAGGCGAAAAACTGCGCGGTGCTTTCCGATTGGGTGGCGTTGCTGATCTCTTTCACGCGCGCCTCGCCGCGTTCGGCACTGCGACCGGCGACGGCGATTTTTGCACCCGCTTCTGCCATCGCCTGGGCGCACGCGCCGCCGAGGGCTCCGGTGGCGCCGATGACTACGGCGACTTCATTGTTTAAATCAAAGATACTCATAAACGCCGAGTATGCGGGAAGGGTTTTGCGCGGAAAAGAAAATAACGATTGGCGAAGGGGAGCGCGCCCGTTAGGTTCGCGCCGATGAGCGATTTACCGCAACCGCAAGTGGTCATTACCCACGAGAGCGACTTGGATGGATTTGTGTCGGGCCACCTACTGCAACGTTTGGCGAATCATTTGTTTGACCAAAAAACGCTGTTGCAGGCGTGGAATTATACGAACTTCGAACGCCGTCCGCTGCGCGAAAACTGCGCGTGGGTGTGCGATCTCAATTTCTCCAAGCGCATGGACCGCGACAACTGGTTGATCGTGGATCATCACCAAACCGACGTGGAGCCACAACGCGCGCGGCTTATTCTCGATCATTCCAAATCAGCCAGCTTGCTGTGCTACGAGCTTTGCAAAGAGCACGGGCTCGGCAATGAGAAGCTCGACCGGCTCGTGCATTTTACGAACGTGGGCGATTTGTATCTCACGGACGATCCGCATTTTACCGAGTCCATCGATTACGGCAGCCTCATCAAGCAGTACATGTTTTGGAATATCGCCAAGCTCATCGAGGGTGATTTGGAATCACTGGTGGATCACCCGCTCATCGAGGTCATCGCGACGCGGCGGCGGATTGAAAACCCAATCGGCTACGAATACGCCAAGGCGCACATCACGCCGCTGTCGGACACGGTGGCGATGATCGAATCGCCCATCGGCGATACCAACGCGGTTGTGCATCAAATGCTAACTGAAGAGGTCGTTTCGCAGCCGGTGATTCTCACGGCGGTGACGCGCAACCGATCGGTGAGTGTCAGCCTGCGCAGCCGAAACGGCGAGGCGCTTCCGGTGGCCAAGTTGCTGCAAGGCGGCGGCCATCCCAATGCGTGCGGGGCAACACTGCCGCAAACCGTGCAGCGCATTCCTGATGCGGTGGATTATTTGAAGAAAACGCTGAACCCCAAGCCCGGCGGCGACGGGCTCGGCAGTTTGGGGGATGCGTTGGAGGGGCTAACGCAGACGTAAGATCTGCCGGCAAGGTGCCGACAGCACATTTACCGAGCCTCCAGCCAATCTTTCAATTTTTTTAAGGCATCGGCCCGGTGGCTGTTTTGGCTTTTGGTGGGCTCGCCGAGTTCGCCGAAGGTTTGATTGTGGCCTTCGGGTTGGAAGAGGGGGTCGTAGCCGAAACCGTGGGTGCCGCGGGGTTCCTCGATGATTTGGCCTTCGCACACGCCGTGGAAAATTTCCGGCTTTCCATATTGCCCCGCGCGTGCCAGTGCGATCACACAGCGGAAGCGCGCGGTGCGGTGGTGTTTTTTCTGACCGGTAAGTTCGTGCAATAGCTTGGCGTTGTTTTGTTCGTCAGGCGTGTTGCCCGCGTGTGAATCGGTGGCGGCGTAGCGTGCGCTGCGCACGCCGGGCGCGCCATCGAGCGCGTCCACTTCCAGCCCGGAATCATCGGCGAGTATCCATCCTTCGTGCCAATCCTCATTTTGCTTGAGCCAGTTGACGAGAGAGAGCGCCTTGAGCGCGGCATTGCCGGCAAGTGTGCGGGCGGTTTCCTCCACCTCGGGGGCATCGGGAAAATCGGCGAGTGTGCGGCAGGCGAAATCCGGCCCGACCAGGGCTTGGATTTCCTCCGCCTTGTGCGCGTTGCCCGTGGCGATGACAACGGGGGTGGGCACTAGGGTTTGCCAATGCCGCTGAGCAGATCTTTGATGCCGCCGAGTGAACCAATGACGCCGGTGGCCTCGTAAGGCACGTAGACGACTTTGTTGTCTTTGCCGGAAGTCATGGTTTGCAGGGATTCGAGGTAGCGCACGGCGATGAGGTATTGCGCGGGATCGCTCTTGGTGCCGGTGAGGCTTTGAGTGAGCAGCGAGATGGCGTCCTTTTCCGCGTCGGCTACTTTGATGCGGGCTTCGGCTTCACCTTCGGCTTTCAAAATGGCGGATTGTTTCTGGCCCTCGGCGCGTTTGATTTGCGATTCGCGCACACCTTCGGCTTCGAGGATGGCGGATTTCTTTTCGCCCTCAGCTTCGAGAATGGTCGCCCGGCGGTCACGTTCGGCGCGCATTTGTTTTTCCATCGCCTGCTGAATGTCGTGCGGCGGGGTGATGTCTTTCAGTTCCACGCGGTTGACTTTCACGCCCCACTTGTCGGTGGCCTCGTCCATCACGCGGCTTAGCTCGGAATTGATCGTGGCGCGCGAGGTGAGGCATTCGTCGAGGTCCATCTTGCCGGCCACGTTGCGCAGGTTGGTTTTGCAAAGCTTCTCAATGGCGTCGGGGAGGTTGGCGATTTCATACACCGCGGCGTGCACGTCGGTGATCTGAAAATACAGCATCGCATCGATCTCGATGTTCACGTTGTCCTTGGTGATCACGTTTTGCTTGGCAAAATCAAAAACCTGCTCGCGCAAATCAATCGTGGCACGCTCGGAAGTGATGACGTATTCGATCCCGCTAATGTCGGTTTTCTTGCTGCGCCAAAAAATCGGGCGAGGGCGATCCATCACCGGCACAATGACATTGAGGCCACTGGTAAGGATGCGGTCAAATTTACCAAAGCGCTCAATCACAATCGACTCAGCCTGCTTCACCACCTTGATGCAGGAGAGGATCGAAGAGACCACGAACAACGCGATGACAATCATGAGGCCGTCCCAAATCGTGAATTCGAGAAGGATGGGGGTGGGGAGATATTCCATGTTGATGACTTTCAGTGGGTTAGGGGTTTTCGCTCACACTCACAATAGCCTTGGTGCCCTCAATGCGGACCACCGTGACCTGAGAATCTTCCTCGATAACAATGCCGACATCCGAAACCGCCGACCAATTTTCACCGCCGATTTGGATGCGTCCAGTACCGGCCGCCGCATCCACCCTCTCGGTGATGCGTCCCTGCTTGCCGATATAAATATCAATGCCGGTGGTTCCGGTGTCTGCTTTGTTTTCCCGCATCCGCATCAGGACCGGCCGGAGCGCCAGCAGTAATACGACCGAAGTGACGCTGAACCCCAGAAATTGAATTGCCATACTGCCGCCCGCTTTGGAAATCAGCGAAGCCACGAGGCAACCCATGCCAAGAGGCCCCGCAAAGAAAGAGGCGGTAAAAATTTCGCCAACAATCAAAATCGCGCACAAGCTAAGCCAAACGCCCCAGTCCATAATAACGACAACTCAGGTCGCGGGTATGTTTCCGGAAAACAAGGGGGATTGTCAACGCCAAGAGGCGAAATGTATGCCAAACAATTATGGCGTTAGTTTGCATTGCTGTTCTCGGTGGTTTTTCGCATTATCCGCCGCCGATGTCACAATTGCGTCGCCAATATCCGTTTCACCTAATCGAACTCCGCTGGCAACAGCACTGGGAGGCGCAGGAAACGTTTCGTGCCTTCAACCCCGGTGAATCGCCCGCGACGGAGCATCCCTTTGCCGTGCGCCATGGCGATGCGGCACCGGAATCGCTCGAGAAATATTACATCCTCGATATGTTTCCGTACCCCTCCGGCGCGGGCTTGCACGTCGGCCATCCGGAAGGCTACACCGCCACGGACATGACCGCGCGCTACCTCCGCATGCAGGGCCGCCATGTTTTGCATCCGATGGGGTGGGATGCATTTGGGCTGCCGGCGGAGCAATACGCCATCAAGACCGGCCAGCATCCACGGAAAACCACCGAGGAAAATGTTGCCAACTTTAAGCGGCAAATTAAGGGGCTCGGCTTCAGCTACGACTGGAGCCGCGAGGTGAACACCACCGACCCAAATTATTTCCGATGGAGCCAGTGGATTTTCCTGCAGCTATACAATTCGTGGGTGAACCCCGCAAGCGGGAAGGCAGAGCCCATCGACACGCTGGAGTTTCCGCCCGACATCACCACGGACGAGGCGCGGCGCGAGTATCGCGATGACCATCGCCTTGCGTTTGTTTCCCATGCGCCGGTGAACTGGTGCCCCGAACTGGGCACGGTGTTGGCCAACGAAGAAGTCATCGATGGCAAAAGCGAAGTGGGCGGGCACCCGGTGGTGCGCCGCCCGATGCGGCAATGGATGCTGCGGATCACGGCATTCGCGCAGCGGTTGCTGGAAGATTTGGAGACGATCGACTGGAGCGATTCGCTGAAAGAGATGCAGCGCAATTGGATCGGCCGCAGCGAAGGGGCCGAAGTAGAATTTAGGATTCAGGAGGCCGAAGACAGAATTTGTGTCTTTACGACGCGGCCCGATACGTTGTGGGGCGCGACATACATGGTGCTTTCGCCGGAACACGAATTGGTGGATTCGTTGACCACTGATGACCAACGCGCGGCGGTGGAGGACTATCGCGCGGCCGCCTCGCGCAAGAGCGATTTGGAGCGCACGGAGTTGGCCAAGGAAAAGACCGGCGTGTTCACCGGCGCGTTCGCGATCAACCCGGTGAACGACGAGCCGGTGCCTATTTGGATTGCCGATTACGTTTTGGCCAGCTACGGCACGGGCGCGATCATGGCCGTGCCTGCGCACGACGCGCGCGACTTGGAGTTTGCACAAAAATTTGAACTGCCCGTCCGCGTAGTGGTGGAAGCGCCCGAGGGAGAGTCATTGGGATTCGTGGGCGACGGCACCAGCGTGGAGAGCGGATTCATCACCGGCCTGCCCACGCCTGAGGCCAAGGCGAAGATCATCGAGTGGCTCGAGGAAAAAGGGCAGGGCAAGCGCACCATCAATTTCAAATTGCGCGATTGGCTTTTCAGTCGCCAACGTTACTGGGGCGAACCTTTCCCCATCGTCTGGCGCGATGGACATCACGAGGCCGTTGCGGAAAAAGATTTGCCTGTGCTGCCGCCGGAGTTGGATGATTACAAACCCACCACCGAAGGCGATCCGCCACTCGCCCGCGCCGCCGATTGGGTAACCCTCCCCGACGGCACCACACGCGAGACCAACACGATGCCCCAATGGGCGGGCAGTTGTTGGTATTATTTGCGTTTTCTCGATGCGCAAAATAAGGAGCACCACGTGGGCGAGGCAACGGAAAAATATTGGATGAACGTCGACCTCTACGTAGGCGGCACGGAACATGCGGTGCTGCACCTGTTGTACGCGCGGTTTTGGCATAAAGTTTTGTTTGATCTTGGGCACGTGTCCACGGCGGAGCCGTTTCAGCGTTTGGTGAATCAGGGGATCATTCTCGGGGAGGATGGGCAAAAAATGTCCAAGAGTCGCGGCAACGTGGTGAATCCGGACGGGGTGATCGATGAATACGGCGCGGATGCGTTTCGCCTGTACGAAATGTTCATGGGCCCGCTGGAGATGATGAAACCGTGGAGCACGAAAGGCGTGGAGGGCGTGTATCGTTTCCTCGGGCGCGTGTGGCGACTGTTCATCGACGAGGGCAGCTACAAGGATTACGAGCAAGCGGTGACTGCCGCGCCAGATCAGGCGGAGGCGTTGCTGGCGGATTTGAAATTGCATCCGACGATCAACGACTCCGAGCCCGCGCCCGATCGACTGAAAGTGCTGCACGCGTGCATTAAAAAAGTGACCGACGACCTCGATGGGATGCGTTACAACACCGGCATCTCGGCGTTGATGGTTTTTGTGAACGAAGCCTCCAAATGGGAAAGCCGCCCACGGGAAGTGCTGGGAATTTTCTTGCGTTTGCTCAATCCCTTTGCGCCGCACTTGGCGGAGGAATTGGCAGGGCGACTGGGCGAAGTCTCCGGCAACACGCTGGCCTATCAACCGTGGCCGGAGTGGGATGAGGCGCATTTGGTGGAAGAATCCATTGAGTTTCCGGTGCAAGTGAACGGCAAGTTGCGTGGGCATATTGACATAACACCGGAGACATCGCGCGAGGAAATCGAACAGCTCGCGCTGGCGTGCGA
>CAZJRV010000110.1:0-9694 GCA_964548235.1 uncultured Verrucomicrobiota bacterium | reverse complement strand
GCGCTACACGTTTCTGACCGGCCGATATGCGGGCTCGGCGTACTCGGCGGAATTTCTGGAGCTGTTTCCCAAAGGGCAGCAAAGTCTCCCGGCGTTTAACGTGGAACTGGAGCCGGACAATCAAAACGTGGCAGCGTTGCTGGCCAAGGCGGGGTATGCCACGGGCATGGTGGGCAAGTTTCATGTGGGACCGAAGCTCAGTGATGCGAAGTTTCGGAAAAAATACGGGCTCCACGAGATTGAAAAGAATGCGCCGTTCACGCCGGAGTTGAACCGCAAACAATTTGAGAACGAAAAGGGCTACCGGAAGGCCGTGAAGGATTTCGGGTTTACGTGGGTCAAGAATATTTATTGGGACAACACCAAGGCGCCGTTTCAAAGTCACAATCCCGAATGGACGGCCGCCGCTGCGGTGGAGTTCATCGAGCAGCACCGCGAAGGGCCGTTTTACCTGCACTACTGCACCACGCTGCTGCACGGGCCGAATGGTTCCTGGCACAAGTCGCTGGCCAAGCCGAAGGTGACGGGAGAGGGGGTCATCGACCAACCGTTGAACGTGATGCCGCAGCGGGCGTCGGTGATGCAACGGATCGAAAAGGCCGGGTTGACTTTCAATCAGGCCGGCTACCTGTGGATGGATGATTCGCTGGGATTGGTGTTGGACAAGCTGGACGAACTGAAGCTGACGCGCAACACGCTCGTGTTGTTCGTGGCCGATCACGGCTCCGGCAACAAGGGCTCGTTGTACAAAGCCAAGGGCACGGAGGTGCCGTGCATCATGCGCTGGCCGGCCGGCATGAAGGCGGGCGTGCGCAGTGAGGAGTTGATTCAAAACACGGATTTTGTGCCGACGTGGTTTGAACTGGCCGGCGTGAAAAACCCCGCCGCCTACCGGATGGATGGCGTGAGTCTGGCGCCGTTGTTCAAGGCACCTCATCAACCGGTGCGCGAGTACGTGTATGCGGAGATTGGAGCAGCCCGTTCGATTAAGACCAAGACGCACAGTTACATTGCGCTGCGGTACACGCAGGAACAGGTGGCCGGCGTGAAGGAGCGGCACCGGCGTCACCTGAAGGCGTTGACCGGCTTGAGCGGAGGTGTGTCGCGATCGATTGCCACGCATCCCCAAGCGTATACCGGCGATCAGCTTTACGATCTGAAACGGGATCCCGATGCGCAGAACAATCTAGCCACACGCCGTCGCCATGCCAAGAACTTGGACGAACTGAAACAAAAACTGACGGCCGAACTCACACGGTTCCCCAACCGGCCCTACGGCGAATTTATCCCCGGCGGCAACGCTCTGGCCGGCGGCGGTTACGAGGATGTTTTTATTACCCTCCGCCAAGCGGCAGCTGACAAGAAACCCAAGAAATAGTCATGCAAAGCAAAGCCAAAACCGTGGACGCGTACCTCAAGGAACTGCCGCCGGATCGACGGGAGGCCCTGAGCAAGCTGCGCGAGGTGATCAACAACAACCTGCCCAAGGGTTACGAGGAGGGCATGCAGTGGGGCATGCCGGCGTGGTACATCCCGCTGTCGATCTACCCGGACGGCTACCATTGCCAACCCGACCAGCCGCTGCCTTTTGCTTCGATGGCTTCGCAAAAGCAAAGCATGTCTTTCTATGGCATGGCACTATACACGGATCCCGCGCAGGCGGAGTGGTTTGTGAAGGAGTGGAAAAAAACCGGCAAGAAACTCAACATGGGCAAATCCTGCGTGCGCTTCAAGAAAATCGAGGACGTGCCGCTGGAGGTGATCGCCAAGGCGGTGAAACGTGTGAAGATGAAGGACTACATCGCCGGCTATGAAGCGCAGCTGGCCCAGACGAAGTCAGGCAAAAAAGTCGGCGCCAAGCGGTCGGCCGCACGCAAGAAAACGGTCGCAAAAAATAAAACGCGCAAGGCAAAGTGAAACCCGCCGAATGAGTTGGCAAAACGGCTTCCATTTTTTGGTGCGCCCGTCATCATAGGCGCATGCGAACTCATTCTCGGCGTTCATTTCTTCAAGGGACCGGAGTGGCTCTGCTGCTCCCAGCCCTAGAGGGCATTGCGGTAGGCACTGTAGCCAACCAAAAGCCACTGCGGCGCCTAGTTTGTGTCGGCAATCATCTTGGCTTTTATCCGGGCAACTTTTTTCCTCAAGCGACTGGCAAGAATTACTCGCCAACCTCCACACTCAAGCCGCTTGAGAAACACCGCGATGAACTGACAGTCTTTTCACATCTCGACCACGGCCTCAACGGTGGGCACCGAGCCGTGCAGGGGTTTCTGACCAGCATCCGAAAGGAGGAGGCCGACGGGTTTCCGACTAAAAACATGTCGCTCGATCAGGCCGCCGCCGAGCATGTAGGCAGTGACACCCGCTTCCCGTCGGTCAACGCCGGCATTGTGAATGGCACGGACATGTGCTGGACGCGTGCCGGTGTGCATGTGCCGCCGGTCAACAATCCTTCCACATTATTCCGCGCGCTGTTCGTGAATTCGCCCGCCAACGAACGCGCGACCGAACGCACGCGCCTGCAGCATCGCGGTAGCGTGCTCGATGCCCTACGTGAATCCGCCGGTGCCCTAAAACGCACCCTCAATGCTGCCGACCGCAATAAGCTGGACCAATACCTGACGTCGGTGCGCGATGTGGAGCAGCGTTTGCAGATGTCCAAGGAATGGCTCAATCGCCCCAAACCCAAGGCGCCGATTGATGAGGTGCTCGACGAGGAGCGGCAGCATCTTGATGAGGTGGCGCTCTTTTACGACCTGATGGCTTTGGCGTTACAGACTGATTCCACCCGCGTCGCAACGCTCGAAACCGGCATGGGTTTCCGCACCTCCGAATTGGACTTGGGCGGTTACCACTCGATTTCGCATCACGGCAAATCGGACGACCGGATTGGCCAATTGAAAGTCGTGGAATCCTTCCTCACCACCAAGCTCAGCGATTTCATTTCTCGCCTGAAAGAGGCGCAGATTTTCGACGAAACGATGATCGTCTTTGGCAGCGGCATGAGCGACGGCTCGAGCCACAGTAACCGTAATCTTCCCGTCCTACTTGCGGGCGGTGGCATCAAGCATAAAGGCCACGTGATCTGCCCCGACGATCCACACAAACGCGTGCCGCTCGCCAACCTGTGGCTGTCCGTCCTGCACTGGTTTGGTTCAGAGACCGATCGCTTCGGTCGCAGCACCGGAACATTTTCGCCAATGAAGATTGGGTAGGGTGGTCTATGAAGATTATCGTTCCAGTCCTGCTTCTGCTCGCGTTCAACTCGATCGCCCAAGTGGCCGAACCTTCTCGAACCTTTCTAGAGCAGCACTGCAATCGTTGCCACGGTAGCGAAAAGCAAAAGGGAGATCAACGGTTTGATACGCTGCCGGCACAGATCAAGAAGCTCGATGATCTGGAGCGGTATCAGGAGATCGTCGATATGCTGAATCTTGGCGATATGCCGCCGGAGGATGAGCCGCAACCAATGGTTGAAGAACGCGCTCAAGTGATTGCGCAACTGACGCAGCAGATCGCGACTGCCCAAACTAAGTTGAAGGGCACTGGCGGTCACAGCGTGTTACGCCGGCTCAATTCGTGGGAGTATCGCCAGACCATCGGCGATCTGCTGGGGCTCAATGTTGATGTATGGAATCCGGCCGAGGAATTCCCGGAGGAGGTCAAAGTGCACGGCTTCGACAACAACGGGGCTGCTCTGGTCACCTCCGGCCGGTTGATGGATCACTATTTTGCCGTGGCCGAGGAAGCGATTCGTCGCGCTACGCAATTTGGAGCCCGACCGGCCTCCAAACAGTACGCGCAGGAAACACCGTTCTATTTCAAGGGCAATGAGGCCAAGGATTTGCCGAAGCTTTTTCAAACCGACCGCTTTCGTTTTGTGCCAGCCACGCCATACACCGACCTGTATGGGCGCCATTATCGCGGGGGGCACATTGGTTTTCTGCCGTTGTATCGGAACGGCGGCATGGCGTACAGCGGTGAGTACACCATTCGCGTACACGCCGCGGCAGTGGGACGCGTACATGATTACGGCAAGGCACTTGGTGATTTTCGTAATGGAGATCCGTTGGTGATGGAAATTGCCGCAGTCGATCGCCGCGGCAGCGTCACGAGCACGGGCAATGTCTCGAAGATGACCTCGCTGGCACGCATCGAGCTGACAAATGAGGAACCGAAATGGTTTGAGTGGAAGGTCTACATGGAGGCTGGTTTTGAACCGGAAGTGCGCTTTCGTAATGGTCCGATGGCGGCCAAGCGAATGGTCCGAGTGCTGACGACTTTGGCTGCCGACAAGCCAGAGTTCAAGCCGTTCATCGGCATGAAGCCCGGCAGCGAGAAAGCGCACGGCGTGCTTAAGGCGTACAAAGGGCCGCGGCTGCGGATTTGGGAGATTAACGTCGAAGGGCCACACATCGATGTCTGGCCGACCGCCGGTCATCGTGCGTTGTACGGCAAGCTGACGCCCAGCCAGATGAATACCAAGACAATCGCTCAGCGGCTGGAAGCCTTCGCCGAACAAGCCTTCCGGCGGCCGCCACTGAAGGACGAACTGGAACCTATCCAGCAATTCGTGGCCCGCAAACTCAAGGAAGGCGTGAAGCCCTTGAAGGCTCTGCAATTGGGTTTTCAGGCGATCCTTTGCTCGCCCGGGTTTCTTTACCTGAATCTGGGCGAAGGCGAGTTGAGCGAGACTGCGCTGGCGTCGCGGTTGTCGTATCTCCTCTGGTCCTCACCTCCGGATGAAATGCTGCTCAATCTGGCGGCTTCCGGCAAGCTGCGTTCCAATTTACCGGCGCAAGTGAAGCGGATGCTGACTGATGCCAAGTCGGACCGTTTCGTTCGTCACTTTGTACGCTGCTGGCTGGACCTTGACAACATTGGCACCATGCCGCCTTCAGCGGATTTTCTGGAATACTACCGAGACAACCTCGAGACCGCGATGCGCGCCGAGACGGAAACTTTTTTCCGCTACGTGCTCGACCAGAACCTACCACCGAGCGAATTCCTTGATGCCGATTATTCGTTCCTCAATCGCGAGCTCGCCTTGCACTACGGCATAAAGGGAGTAGAGGGCAATGTACTGAAACGCGTTTCGCTCAAGGGCAGTGCCCGTGGCGGACTGCTTGGCCAAGGTGCGTTCCTAACCGCCTCAGCCAACGGCGTGGATACCTCGCCCGTCGTACGCGGCATTTATGTACTAGAGAAAGTGCTCGGCTACACGCCCTCCCCCCCCCCGCCCAACGTGCCCGCCATCGAGCCGGACATTCGTGGTGCGGTCACCATTCGTAAACAGCTTGAGAAACATCGTGAGATTGCCACCTGCGCCGAGTGCCATCGAAAGATTGATCCGCTAGGTTTCGCATTGGAGAACTTTGACGCCATCGGCGGCTGGCGCGACACCTACGGGGCGAGAACCCCAATCAACAGCGCCGGCAGGTTCCCCAACGGTGATTCATATCGTACGATTTCTGAATTCCGCATTCTGCTGGCCTCGCGCCAGGATCAATTCACCCGTTGCCTCACCCAGAAGCTGATGGCCTACGCCTTGGGACGGGAACTTGAGATTGGCGATCGGCCTCACATCGACGCCATTATCACCCGTATGAAACACCCCAAAGCTGGCCTGCGCGATTTGCTGGAGGCCATCGCACTCAGCGAGTTATTTCGAACCAATTAGCCCGAGGCAAAACTGTTGCTGCAAAAGACTTCCCTTTTTCTTGGCACGCGGCATCATTTGCGTATGCAAAGCCATTCGCGACGTTCCTTTTTCAAACACACCGCCCTGACCCTGCCAGCCTTGAGTCTGGCTCCAGCCCTGTTGGCGAAGGACAAGGATGATTCTGGTCGCTTTCAGATTGGTATTCAGGAATACACCTTCCACCGCTGGTTGAACTCCGGCAAGTTAACGCACTTGGATTACCCGGCCTTGGCAAAGAAGGAGCTGGGCGTCAACCATATCGAGCACTGGAGTCGTCCGTTTGATGGCAAGCACACGGAAAAGAAATTCATGCGCGAGTTGGTGAAGCGTACCACGGGTGAGGGAATGAAGAATGTGTTGATCCTCGTGGACGCGCGGCATCAGCTCGACGCGCGCGATGCGGCCGCCCGTGCCCGCGCGCTGGACGAACACAAGGGCTGGATCGATTGCGCCGCGCAGCTTGGCTGCGATGCCATTCGTGTGAACTGCCGTTCGGGTGGCGATCGTGCGGAGAATTTGAAAAACGCCGCGCTTGGCCTCGGTGCGTTGTGTGATTACGCGAAGGGCACCAAAGTCAAAGTGGTTATCGAGCCACACGGCGGGCATTCGAAGGATCCTGATTGGCTGCTGGCCGCGGTGAAAAAAATCAACCGACCCAATGTCGGCCTGTTGCCGGACTTCAACAACTTCGGGCCATTCAACCGCTACGATGGCGTCACCAAATGCCTGCCACACGCGCCGGCAGTTTGCGCCAAGGCGCTGAAGTTTGATGCCAAGGGCAACGAGGTGAACACGGACTATTACCGGATGCTGAAGATCATCCATGCATCGAATTTCTCCGGCGTTATCACCATCGAGTTTGAAGGGCACGGCGTGGATCCAATCGAAGGCGCCCTCAAAACCAAAACGCTTCTCCAAAAAGCCATCAAGGCTGCCGCAAAATGATTCGCGCAACTCTGCTTTGGCTGGTGTGCGCCGGCAGCCTGTGGGCGGTGGACAAGCCGAACATCATTTTCATCTTTGCCGACGACCTTGGCTACGGTGACCTCGGCTGCTACGGACATCCCTATGCACAGACGCCAGTGCTTGACCGGTTGGCAAAAGAAGGTACGCGCTTCACGCAGGCTTATGTCACAGGCGTCACCTGTTGTCCCAGTCGCACCGGGGCGATGACCGGCCGGCATCCCGCCACGTTTGCCAAGTACATGGCCAACCACGGCTTTGGCGATGCAGTGACGATCACCGAGTTACTCAAGCGCAACGGATACTGCACCGGCCATTTTGGTAAATGGCACATCGGGCCGGATACCAAGCCGGGCACGTACGGCATTGATGTCATCAATGACCACAGCCGTGAAAACAGAGATCGCAAAAACACCCGCGGCCGAGACGCGCACTTGGTCGATGGCGCCATCACATTCCTCAAGGCCAACGCCGGTAAAGGGCGGCCGATGTACCTGAATGTATGGGGCCACATCACACATTTTCCGGTGAAACCATTGCCGCGGTACGCTGGGCGGTTTGCCAAGGTGAAGGTAGACGAATCAGATTTCGGTCCGGAATTGAAAAAGAAATTCGCTCAATGCCGCGAACTGGGCGGAGACATCCACACCGGCATGCGGCATTACCTTGCCGACGTGTACAGCATGGACCTCGGAATCGGCCGACTACTAAAGGCCGTGGACGACCTCGGCCTGCGCCAGAATACAATCATCGTGTTTTCCAGCGACCACGGCCCCGCCCCGGTGGTATTGGCCAACGAGCGGAACAAGGCCCCCGATCGCATTGAGTTTGCCCGCAACATGCTTGGCTCGCCGGGCCCATTCCGTGGCGGCAAACACACGCAATGGGAAGGCGGCGTGCGAACGCCGTTCATCATCCGCTGGCCCGCCAAGGTGCCCGCCGGGCGCGTCAATACTACCTCGGTGATTTCATTGATGGATTGGCTCCCAACACTCTGCAAAATCACCGGCACCCCAAACACCGCCACCGCATTGGATGGCGAGGATGTATCGGACATTTGGTTGGGCGCCAAGCGCCCGCGCAAAACGCCAATGTTTTGGCGCAACAGCTCGCCCGGCGGCATGGTCAGCCTGCGCACCGGTGACTGGAAATTTCACGCCAACCGCAAGCAAGCCGGTGGGCTGCAGTTGTACAACGTAGCCGATGATCCTGCGGAATCGCGCAATCTTGTGAACGCGCAACCCAAGCTCGCGCACCGCCTCCAGCGTCAGACGGCAGAATGGGCCGCCACTTTGCCCAAGGCCTACGACAAGCCGGAAAAGCCAAAGAAAAAAACGGACCGGCAAAACCGACTGCGACGCGACCCAGCCCAATGAATATATTTCGCTGCAGTTTTTGGTTGTTTACCCTCGCCTTCACCGGCGTTGCCGAAGATGCCCAAGCCACCCGGCTGCGCGTGCTGTGCTACAACATCCATCACGCCGCTGGCGTGGACCGCAAGCTGGATGTGCCGCGCATCGCGCGCGTGATTCAGTCGGTGAAGCCGGACCTCGTTGCCCTGCAGGAGGTGGACAATAAAGCCGGTCGTTCCGGCCGCGTCGATCAGGCGGCGGAACTGGCGCGGCTCACGAAAATGCACCACGCCTTCGGCGCAAACATCCCGCTGCAAGGCGGGCAATACGGCAACGCGATTCTCTCGCGTCTACCAATCGGGCGGCACCAAAATCATCTGTTGCCGAATGTGGATTCCGGCGAACAACGCGGCGTGTTGGCGGCGCATTTCGAATTGCCCGGGAAACAGCCATTGCGATTGCTCGCCACCCACCTCGATCATCGCCGGCCCGATGGCGAGCGGTTGGCGTCGGCCATCTTCATCAACGCCATGGCGGCCAAGGACAATGCCGTGCCGACCATCTTGGCAGGCGATTTAAACGACGTGCTCGGCAGTCGCACGCTCAAGGAATTTCGCAAGTCATGGACGCCCACAAACACCAAGCCGATGCCGACCGTGCCGGTGGGCAAGCCGACGCGGCAGATTGATTTTATCCTCGTGCAGCCCGCGGCCCGTTGGAAGGTGATCGAAACGAAAGTGCTCAAGGAAGCCGTGGCATCCGATCACCGCGCGATCTTCGCGATCCTCGAGCTGCGCGATTAGCTCAATGCAGCCAGTGCCTCGTTGAACACCGCGCATGGCCGCATAGCGGCGGCGGCTTTTTCCTCGTTTGGCTGGTAGTAGCCGCCGATGTCCGTGGGTTGGCCTTGGACGGCGTTCAGTTCGTCGACGATTGTGGGTTCGTTTTCGGCGAGGGTAGTGGCGCAAGGGGCGAATTGGGCGGCGAGATCGGGATCGTCGGTCTGCGCGGCCAAGGCCTGAGCCCAGTAGAGGGCGAGGTAGAAATGGCTGCCGCGGTTGTCGAGTTCGCCAGACTTGCGTGAGGGAGATTTGTTTTCGTCGAGGAATTTTCCGATGGCGTCGTTCATCGTGTTAGAAAGCACGAGCGCCTTGGCGTTTTCGGTCTTGGTGGCGAGGTCTTCGAGCGAAACAGCGATGGCGAGGAATTCGCCGAGCGAATCCCAGCGCAGATGGTTCTCGGCATTGAACTGCTGCACGTGCTTGGGCGCGGAGCCGCCCGCGCCGGTTTCGAAGAGCCCGCCGCCGGCGAGCAGCGGTACGATGGAAAGCATCTTGGCGCTGGTGCCCAGCTCGAGGATGGGGAACAGGTCGGTGAGATAATCGCGCAGCACGTTGCCGGTGACGGACACGGAATCGAGCCCGTCCTTGCAGCGTTGGCAGGTGACTTTGGTGGCCTCGACAGGTGACAGGATTTCGAGGTCGAGGCCTTCCGTGTCGTGACTTTGCAGATACTCGTTTACCTTGGCGATGAGGTGGCGGTCGTGTGCGCGGTTTTCGTCCAGCCAGAAAATCGTTTTAGAGCCGGTGGCGCGCGCGCGGGTGACGGCCAGCTTCACCCAATCGCGAATGGCCACGTCCTTCGTCTGGCACATGCGCCAAATATCGCCGGCCTC
>CAZJRV010000109.1:3594-9834 GCA_964548235.1 uncultured Verrucomicrobiota bacterium | reverse complement strand
GGGTGGCTCTCCGACTGGAGCGAAATGTAGCCTTCCGCCAGGCCCAGCGCGTCGCCCTTGATCAATTTCTTTGCATCTGCATCGCGCGGATCATATTGCGGTTTGTTGTACGCCATCACCTCCTTGCCGTTCACGAAATGTTTGATCACCTCGCCACCGCGCACTTCCACCTCCACCGTCACCCACTGCTCGCCTGGGTATGTTTTGGATTTGCTGCTAAAACAATGGCGTGTTTGCAGCTTGCCATCCATCACCACGTTGGTGCCCGGCGTGCAAAGGTTGGCCGTCGTGCGCTTGCCCTTTTCCGGGCCGCCCAGCAATTGCACCTCGATGGACACGGGGAAATCCTGTTCCAATGCCATCGATTTCGGATCCTGACAATGCAGCATGATGCCGCTGTTGCGCCAGGCCCAGCCCGGGCCGCCCTTGATCTGCTCGCCCACGAACCGGTGCTCCACGCGGATGCGATAATGCGAAAACGAATCCTTGTAAAAAATGTGGCCGAACTGCCGGTTGAACTCGCCATAGCCCGCGTAACCGACCTTCATCAGGCCATCCTCCACGCGGAAGGTTTTTTTGAAATTCTTCCCCAAGGGTTGCCCCTTGATTTTCACCGTCCAGCCCTCGAGATTTTTCCCGTTGAACAGTGAAACCCATTTCCCTTCCGCATTCGCATTCAGGCTAAGCGCAAAGCAGACCAACATCGACAATCTGGAAATCAATTGCATGCCCCTGTGTACACCACCCGGCCCCTGGCGCAAATGCAAAACGTGCCTTTCCCATTCCCAATTCACCAAATGAACTTGGCTCCGTTCGGGTTTCGCTCCACCATTTCCGCGTGGCACATCATCGCAAAGTCCGGCGGTTGGTTCCGCGCTTGGAGGAATGGTTCGCGGCCAACTCGCGCAACTTGCCTTGGCGACGCACGCACGATCCGTATGCAATCTGGGTTTCGGAAATCATGCTGCAACAGACGCGGGTGTCCACGGTGATCCCGTACTGGCAACGTTGGATGCGCGCGCTGCCCTCGATTGAAAAACTCGCGCGCGCCAGGCCCGCCCGCGTGCTAAAACTTTGGGAAGGTCTCGGCTACTATTCGCGTGCCCGCAATCTTCAGGCTGCCGCGAAGGAAATTGTCGCCCATCACGAGGGTCGTTTTCCAAGTGAGCCCACGGCCATTCGCGCTTTGCCCGGCATTGGACGGTACACCGCAGGCGCAATTGGCAGCATTGCCTTTGGCCGAGCGGAGCCGATTGTGGATGGAAATGTGACGCGCATTCTCACGCGGATTTTTGGGATGCGCGAAAACCCGAAGGATAAATCGACGCAGGAGCAATTGTGGCAACTGGCGGAAATGCTAGTCGCAAGTGCCGCAGACTGCAGCGCGCTTAATCAAGCTTTGATGGAGCTCGGTGCCACCATTTGCTTCCCGCGCAAACCGACTTGCAGCGAGTGCCCTGTTCGCCGTGCGTGCGTTGCCCGGCGGGAACATGCAATCGCCGCCATTCCCGCCAAGGGGCGCGCCATTGGGTACGAAGCGAAACGAGTCGATGTGTTCCTATTAGCACGTGGCTCGCGCTACTTCATTCAGAAACGCCCGGGTGGCGTGGTGAATTCGGGCTTTTGGGAATTTCCGAACAGCGAAAATGGCGCACGCTATACCATCCCGGAAAATGCCCGGCCGATTGCCACCGCGCGGCACACGATCACGCGATATCGAATTGAACTCAATGCGTACGCGATCCGTGGCCAACATCCCAAACACCCCAATGGCGCCCAAGGCAAGTGGTGTGCCTTGGATGATTTGCGGAAGCTCCCGTTTACTGCGGGGCATCGGAAGTTGCAATTGGAGCTGCAACAGCTTGGCGCCTTTTAATACTCGATGGTGCAGTTGGGCAGATGATCCTCGAGATCCATAATCTCCCCGTTGCGCAGGTTGGTGTTGCCCTTGATCATTAGGACCTCCAGATTCTTCAGGCCGTACAAGGGCTTGAGCTTGGAGATATCGTTGAAATTCAGGCCAAGCCAGGTGAGCTTGGTTAAGCTGGCCAAAGTGGAAATGTTGGTGATCTTGTTGTTGATCAGGTTAAGCCGCTCGAGGTTGACCAGTTTTTTCAATGGCGCAATGTTGCTAATCTGGTTGCGGCTGAGATTGAGTTGTTCCAGCAGGATTAATTCGGAAACCGGCTTGAGAGCGCTAATCTGATTGCCCTGCAATTGAAGGCTCACCAGGTTTTTCAAGCTGGCAAGGGGTTTCAAGTCGGCGATTTCATTATCCATCAACGAAACGTTGCTGACGGAGGACAACTGCGTCAAGGGCTTGAGATTGGTAATGTTTTTCCCTGAAAAAGTAGCTTCAAACACTTTCTCATAGTCGGCTTGAGAAAGGTCGCCTCGGGGATTTTTCGCAATTTTGCGAACTAAAGATAAGATGATCTCGGGGTCCAAGCGGCAAATGTAGCACCTTTTGGGCCCAATGTAAATCCCGCGCTTCAAAAAGTTGGCATCAGCGATTACTTCCGCTGAACCTCAATTTCGTGGATGTTGAAATAATTAACGCGCTTTTCCTTCCGAGCGCCATTGAGGTCTATGGAAATGAAACAGTGATCGCCCTTCACCTCGGAAAGCCGAAAGACGGCAAAGGCACCTTCGCGGGTTTGCAAGAATAGCTGCTCGGGATTGCCATCAGGGTTGAGCTTTTGAAACCGGCCCAGTTCGGTGTCGAAAAAGCGCTTGTTGAATTTGGTGGTGTCCGATGTGTAATGGGCAATTACCTCCGTTTGCACAGGTGCAGCCGGGGGAGGCGGTGGCGGTGGCCCACCGGGTGCGGCGGTGCCAATCACGCCCGGCACCTCGACCACATTCATCCAGCCAGGCGCGCCCTCGTACCACGCCTGGTCGGTGGGCAAAATCTGCCCTTTCTTGAGGTATTCGCGCGCTTCCTCCAGTGGATACGGCCCAAACGCCTCGCCGTCCCGTGTGAAATGCAGAAGCATCCGCACACAATGCGCGGTGGACGCTAAATTGGCCAACCTATTCTGTGATGGACAAACCCGGCCTTTTTTGCTACACAACCCCGCATGAAGTCCCGTGCGAAACTCTTGGGGGCAGTCTTGGCGCTGCTCGTTATTCCCGCGACTCAAACACAGGCAGGCGACCGGCTGGAAGATGGCTCCGGCGGCGCGTACCTCGCCGAGGTGGTGGTGCGCCCAGTTAGCCTGGCCGGCACCCTGATTGGAACCGGATTTTATATCATCACCTGGCCCTTCTCCAAAGCCGCCGGCAGCAGCGAGGCAGCCAAACGCGAGTTGGTGGATAAACCTTTTGATGCCACCTTCAAACGCAAATTTGGCGATTTTTCCTCCCTGAACAACCCCAAGAAATCACCCGCCCCCCAACCAGCAAAGCCGGCTATCCAACCGGAAACCCAAACCACACCCGCGCCCCAACCCGCGGGAAATACCGCCACCCCGCAACCGGCCCCTCAACCCCAACCGAATCCCGCCCCCAATTTGGAGGAGAAGTAAATTAAGCATGGTTATGCGCAACCCCAAGCCCGCCAAATCCATCAAGGGAAAAAAACGAGTTGAAACCACCGAGGACACCCCGTCCCCGGATTCACCCATGGTGGAGGAGACCGCAAACGGCGAACAGCCCGAGCAACCCCCGGTGATGGAGGATCCTGTCGCTGAATCCTTGGTGGCCAAAGCGGAACAACCGGAAGATCAACCCGCCAACACAACAAAAGAACGGGTGAGCGCCTTGGCCGTGGTATGCGTGGTGAGCAGCCTGTTTGGTTTCCTTGGCCTGACAAGTCTGCTTGGCTTGGCGCTCGGCATCGTGGCATTAAAACAAATGGCCGCGAACCCTCAACTTTCCGGACGACATCTGGCGATCCTCGGCGTTTGCCTGTCCACGTTTTGGCTGGTTCTGTGGCTGGCAGCGGGCAGCGCGCTGTGGGTGGGGCTGGCGCTGGTGAAGGCGTTGTTCAACGCGATCTTCTAGAAAGCGGGTGGATTCCCCGAAGCGCCCTTTTCAGTAACTACTTCTTTTTCACACCCGCAGGTTTCGCGGGTGCTTTGTCGGCTGTGGCCTCCGTGGCGAGATAAGCATCGACAGGAAAATCCTCCTTGCCAATACGCGCGTTGCCCAGCACCCGCATGCGGGCGATGGCACGAATCGCGCCCAAGCCACGATCCCCGTTCTTCCGATCCACCTCGGGCAATCTACCCTCGCCACCCTGCCCGTTCTTCATGCCCGCCGCGCCGCCGCCGGGCTGTAGCGGTGCCGTGGCGGCCGCAGGCGCGCCAGCCCGCTTGGCCATGCCATCGGCTGCCGGGGTGTTGTCAAGCGTGGCCTCGAGGATGACCAATTGCTTGAGAGTCTTGTTTGTACCTTGCACGCGGAAAAAGGCCCGGTTGCCCCGGCGCATTTTCACGGCTGCTTTTCCAACGGCGAATTGTGCAGGACCGACGCTTCCTGCGCCACCAATGCCAGACGAGGCAATTGCCGGTTCCTCACGTTTCTCGGCCTCCACGGGCTGGGTTTCCTCATTGATAACCGTGCCGGTGTAAACCGAGCCATCGCCATCCATCACTCGGATGGTGCTGCCAACACGCTTGAGCTCAAAATTCACGAGTACGGGCTTGGGCAAATCTTTTTGCTTGGCCATGCGCGCGGCTCCAATGCCGCCACTGTGGGCACGGGCCTGCTGTGCAAAGTTCAGCTGCATTTCCTTTGCGTTGTTATAATAGTTGCCTTTGGCCAGATTCATTTTTTGACGCTCGGGAGTGTTTCGGATCATTTGCGGGCGCGGCGCGGGTTGGGTAACGGGCGAGGCTTGAACAGTAGAGGTTACGCCCGGTGAGCCGGGAACCGATCCCTTGGCGGCCATGCCGGGTGGGGAGAATCCACCGGCCGGTCCGCCACCCTCAGCCTCGGCAACTTCCCCGACCTTGGCATTGGCGTCGCGTTTCAGTTGGTCCGCCGGGGCGTCGGCAGATTCCTGTGTTTCCGGTGATCCCCCGTTGGCGGGATCACCCAACGCAATTGTGTCGGAGCCGGATTGAAATTTTGAAAGGGACGAAATGCCCAGCACCACGATGGCGGCGGTCATGCCCCCGAGCGCCCAACGCATCCATCCGAAGGTGGGCGCGGCAGGTTCGGCAACCACATCCGGTGTGGCTGGATTTTGGCGGCGCACTTCAGCCATCAGCATGGCGCGGGTGGGCTCGTCCAGTTCCACGGGGTCCTCGTTCCATTGGTCGCGCCGCTGTTGCCGGTAAGCTTTCAGCCACGCTTCCATCTTGTTGTTTTCTTGTTCAGACATGTTCTGCCTACTTTTTAGACGGGATTGCGCCGGTTTTCTCCCGGGAAAAAAGTCGGCGCATCACGATTTCCAGTTTATCCCGGCATTTACTGAGCCGGGAACTGACGGTTTTTTCGTTCAATTCCAGTTCGGCACTGATTTCGCGGTAGTTCAAATCGCCAAAATAGCGCAGCTCCAAAATCTGCTGGCACGGCCCGCCCAACTCCTCGAGCCCTTGGCCGACAAGATGCCATTTTTCCTCACGGGAAAGTTTCTCTTCCGGCGAAGGCAGCGGACTGGGAGGGTCGAGCAGGCGATTGCCCTCGTCATCCTCCGCCTGCAAAGAGAGTGGCACCTGGCCGCCACCGCGCTTGGCGGCATGGAGTTTGGAGCGATAATCGCGGCTCTTGTTGGCGGCAATGCGAAAGAGCCATGTCTGCAGCCGACTGCGTCCACTGAATCCCTCGAGGTTTTTCACGACGGACAAGAATACCTCCTGGCAAATCTCTTCGGTGTCCTCTCGCGAAAGATCCGAGGCGAGCTGGAAAACAAAACGCCCCACCGCAGCGTAATGCTCGGCAAAAAGGTCTTCCCACGCGTCATCATGCCCGTCACGACAGCGTTGGATCATCTCGCGTTCGGCGTCCAGATCCATTCCCGATAACGTAGCGTGATTTTGCGATGCATGCCAGCGCGGATTGACGGGAGGAACCGGGCCAATGCTCCCGTCCATTAAGTGTCCTGTTTGTCATACCCGCATGGGCGGCTTTTCATTGCATCGCGGCGTGGTTATGACAGAATTGGCCACGGCCATTTTAAGCTATGAAAAAAATCATTGCGCTCATCCCTGCTCTCTTTTTCGCCCTCAACACTTTGCACGCTGCCCCCGCGCCGCCCCCGGCCCAGCATCAGAAGGCCGGTCGCGCCCCCCC
>CAZJRV010000109.1:0-3584 GCA_964548235.1 uncultured Verrucomicrobiota bacterium | reverse complement strand
GAAGCCGCCGCCGCCGCCGCCCAAGCCGAAGCCGCCGCCCAAGACCGGGCCGGTGATCGTTCACGAAATCCGCTACACCGGCCAACTCACCGACGATGCGGCCAACTTCACTGCAGCACTCAAGGTGGAAAGCACCAATACCATCGCCACAGCACTCACGATTTTCCAAGGCGAGCTGGCCATCATCGATCCCAAGCTGCCCGCCGGGCTTCGCCTCGCGCGCATTCGCGATGGCTATCAGCTGATTGTCGAGCAAGCCGGCCAGTATAATCTATCCCTAAACCTCCTGCCGCGCATAACCAAACAGGATCCGTGGCGGCAGGTCACCTTCACCGGCCCGCCCTCCACCATCGGTGCGCTCACCGCCGCCGTGGCCGGCAATGGTCAGGAGCTTGAGCTGCTCTCCGGCACGCCCCTCCCGCGCACGGGAAACAAAGCCGCCGTTCGCGGCGCACTGGGCGCGGACCGCAAGGTTTCGCTGCGCTGGCAAACCAAGGTCACCGAGCAGGTGCGGCGCGTATTGTTGACCGCCCAGACGGCCGCGAGCATTCATCTCAACCCGACGGTCGCCAAGTTTACCACGCGGTTCAATTACGACATCCTGCAGGGCAAACCCACCAACCTTACCGTGGCCCTGCCCTCCGGCCAGTCCATTACAAAAGTAGATGGGAAGAATATCAAAAACTGGGCGGTGAACGGAGGCACACTGAACATTGATTTCGTGCAGGCTGCCGAAAAAACCTATGCGCTCACGCTCCACTCCGAGCAGCCGCTGGCCCAGGCCGCCGCCGGCCTCACCCCGCCCACGCCATTGGGTGTGGAGCGCGAGAGCGGCAACGTGCAGCTCACCGCCGAGGATGTAACGGTGGAAACCGGCGCGGTGCAGGGCCTGCGCAAGGTGAATGCCGCCGCGGGGCAAATTGGCGCGTGGCGTTTTTTCGGGCGCGCGCCCTTCGCGCTACCGGTCACCACCCAGCGTATTGAGCCGGCCGTGGGCGCGCACAGCGCCGTGGATGCACACCTTTCCGAGACCCGCCTGCGCGTGTACCACCGCGTCACCCTCAAGGTGGCCAAGGCTGGCATTTACTCGCTCACGCTCGGCAATGCCGCCGTGCTCACCGGCGATGACAAATTCACTGTCGCCAATGTCACCAGCACCGGCCTCACGGATTGGAAACTTGACCCCGCCACCGGCCTCATCACCCTCCAGTACCAAAGCCGCGTGCTGGGCAATCGGCTGGTGACGGTGGAGTTGGAAAAACCCGCCGAATCTTCGGAAGGCAATTTTACCCTGCTACCGCTCAACCTAGGCGCGCCTGCAAAGGAGCCTTTTGCGCTCGACCGCCAGACTGGCCGCATCACCGCACGGGCCTCGGCTGGGTTGCGGCTGCTGGGCGGCGCATTGCGGTCCGCGCGCGAAACTGCAGCCGGCGCGGCCGAGGCACTGGCCTTCATCGTCACGCAGCCGGATTGGTCGGTCACTTTTTCCGCCGAGCGCCTCGAGGCCATTGTCACGGCTGAAGTGTTCAACCTAGCCACCATCGGCGACGGCCTCCTGCGCGGAAGCGCCACCATTCGGTTTGGCATTGTCAATCAAGGCGTGCAGACTTTCATCGTCCGCGTCCCCGGCACCAATGATTGGAAAAATGTGGAATTCGCTGGTGCAAACATCCGCGCCCGCCAGGCCAAGCCGGCCCAGGATGGCGGCACGGTGGACTGGACCCTTACCCTGCAGGAAAAAGCTTGGGACGGCTACACCCTCGTGGTGAGCTACGACAACCAGTTCGACAGCAATGCAGGCAGTCAATCGCTCGGGGTCGCCCAGCCACAAAACCTCGAGCGCGTCACCGGCACCCTCGCCCTCACCGGCGCATCGAATATTGAGCTGACGCCCAACCCCGCCAAAACCGGCATGCGCCGCATCGATGCGGGCGAACTGGCCGAGGCGGATCGCGGGGTGGTCAACCGCTCCATTTTGTTTGCCTACAAATATGATACTGAACCATCCCGCCTGCCCGTGGCCATCAAACAACACAGCAGCGAGGAAAACCTCGATGCCGTGGCGGATCGCACGCTGCTCCGAACCCAAATTAATCCCGACGGCCAGCTCATCACGCTGGCGGCCTACACAGTGAAGAACACCAACCGCCAGTTCATGGGCATCACTCTGCCCGCCAACGCCACGCTCACCTACACGGGTGAGGACGGCGAATCCGTGACGCCGCGCACGGATGACGACGGCAAAGTGCTCGTGCCGCTGCCCTCGCGCCTGAATCGTAACCAGGCATTTTATGTGGAAATCATGTACACCGAGGAACTCACCAGCGAGGTGCGCAAACGCGGCGCGCTCGCCAGCCTTGCACCTGTGGATCTGCGGCTGGAGGCCCCGCGCCCGGATCTCCCCCACACCGGCAACGCGTGGCAGGTGTATCTGGATCCCAATTCACATGAACTGTTTGATTTCGGCGGCAACATGGTTCCCCAACATAACCGGCATAAACAACCCTACCGCTGGGCATCGGTGTGGCGTGATTTCAACCGCGTGCTGCGGCGCACACATTGGGATTCAGTGGTGGGCTTGCTTGTCCTGTTTGGCATCGCCTTTGGCCTGCTGCAGCTTGGCCTTCGCAAAGGCCGCAAGGCGCTGCTCATTGGCATCGGTGCCCTGGCCGGCTTGTTGGTGATTGGCGCGATTCTGATGCCGGCGGTGGCCCGATCCAAATCCAGAGTGTTTCAAACTGCTGACGGTTATGCGCCGGAAATTTCCAGCCAGGGCTGGGGTGCGGATGACGAAGCCGATTCAGGCAGCGAGGAAGAGGCGGAGCAATTCGGCGGAGGCGAAGGGCGCGAAGGCGGCAAATTTGAACCCGCCCCCGAAGCTGCCTCACCGAATCTTTCCCCACCCAAATCACCCGCGCCCAAGCCATTGGAAACCAGGAAACCAGGCGGCTCCGGTGCTGTCGATCCCACCACCGGGTTGCCCGGCGGAGGCATGGGGGGAAATTTGCCCGGCGGCACAACCACTGGCGGCACAACCACCGGCGGACGCGGCCCGGGCAATTCCCCTGCAAACGCCACCGTGCAGGGCATCCGCGGCGTGCGCCAAACCATCCCGGCCAACGGGCGTGTCTTTAATTTCACCAAGGCAATTCACTCGAGCGAATCGGGCGACAAAGCAATGGTCATCGAGGCGCAGGTGATGGATGCGGGCCAACGCAAGGTGCGGCGCGGACTGTTTCAACTGCTCGCACTGCTCACGGGGTTGTGGGTGCTTTGGCGGCAATTCCGCGTGCCGGAAAACCGCCACACGCTGGTCATCACCGGAGGCATCGCGATGGCCTACGGTGCGGTGATTTGGTTTTGTTTTCATGAAAATTCCGTCCATCAACTGTTTGCCTGCACTCTCTGGACCCTCGGGCTCGCTTTGTTGGCGTGGGTGACCTGGTACTTCTGGCCCACGAACCAAGCCTGCCAAATCACACCCACCGAGCCCGCCGAAGAATCACCTAAAGACGACGACAGCAGCAGCGATGGGGGCAACGCAGCAGCCACGGCGGCGCTGGTGATTTTCCTCGGCCTCCAAG
>CAZJRV010000108.1:0-9839 GCA_964548235.1 uncultured Verrucomicrobiota bacterium | reverse complement strand
AGCAGGTTCTTCGGCAGCAGGTTTTTCTTCAGCTGCTTCAGCTTCGGGGGCTTCGGTTTCCTCTGCTTTCTCTTCGGCTACGGGCTCTGTTTTGGGCTTTTTGGTTTTCTTTGCTTTTGGCTCCAGGCCTTTCTCGGCACGGAGAGCGCGTTTAATGATGCTGGCGACCGTTTCGCTGGGCTGCGCCCCGACACCGCGCCAATATTTGGTGCGGTCGAGATTGATCTGGAAATTGTCGGCGCCTTCTTTCAGGGGCCAATAGGTGCCGATTTCCTCGATGAAACGGCCATCACGCGGGCTGCGGCCATCGGTCACTACAATGCGGAAAACCGGCGTGTTTTTCATGCCGACCCGCTTTAATCTCATCTTTACTGCCATGATATAAACCCCTGTATTTCAGCGCCAATTGGGGCCTGAACCATCAAAAAGGGGCGGGAATTTAGCCGCCGTGAGACGGGAAAGCAAGCCCTCTTTTCGGTTAATTTAGAACACCGGTGCAGGTGCCACCATGCGCAGGGAAGCCGGAGCCACGTTGATTTTCGCTGGCAATTCGCCCGTGGCATCGCCATCGAGCTGCACCACCACGCGGTTGCCGTTGGCCGGCGTCAGCTCAATGCTCGCCGCCTGCACATAATGCACGCCTGCGAGGCTCGGCAAATTTCCCGTGAGCACTCCCCAAAGATATTCGGGCGTGCGCCATTTTTGGATGCGTTCCGCGATGATGGCATCCACCTTGCCGTCGTCCAATCGCGCTGCGGGGAAGACTTCGAATGGGCCACCATAGAACGGCCCGTTCCCCAGCATAATCAACTCCGCACTATCAAATACGCGGCCATCGGCCACCACGCGCATCGATGGCAGCGGCTCCATCGCCGCGCGATAACCGGCCGTGAGATAGGCAAACTGGCCGCTGCGCTTTTTGGTTTCCCAATTCACCAGCTCGCACGCGCGGCCATCCATCCCCGCGCCGCCAAGTGCCGGGAAACAACGTCGTTGGGTTTTGCCTTCGCGCTGCAGTTCCATCCATGGCAAATCAATTTCGCGAATGTGCCCACGTTGGATCACACGCCATGCCGCCTCGAAATCCAGCGGGATGCCCAGTTCCCGCGCCAATACATTCACCGTACCCAATGGCAAAATCCCAAGCGCCGTTCGCGCGAGCACATCGGCATCCCGCGCCAGTCCGTTGGCCACCTCGTGCACCGTGCCATCGCCGCCGGCCGCCACGAGCATTTCAAGGCCATCGGCCACCGCCTGCGCGGCCAAATCCTCCGCATGCCCCGGCCTCATGGTGGGCAGCAAGATGCATTCGCCGACAATCTCATCTAGCTGTCGCCGCAAATACCGCGCCTTGTCGCCTTGCGCAGTCGGGTTGAAAATGAGGCCAATGCGCATTGCTACGAATTCCAGTTTCGTTCAATTTCCCGCGTCACAAATTCCTTCCCCTGTTCCACCGCCCTCAACAGTGAATGCCCCTTGGCCAATCCCGCCGTGATGGCCGCGGAGTAAATGCAGCCTGTGCCATGCATCGCGCGGCCTTTCACGCGTGGCAAACTCAGCAGCCACTCCTCACGGCCATACCGCAGCACATCCACCGCTTCATTGAGTCCACGCAGGTGGCCGCCCTTGATGAGCACAGCGCAACCATGCTGCTCGAACAATGCAACGGCCGCGGCGCGCATCTGTTCCGGCTCACGAATGCGCAGGCCCGTGAGCCCCTCTGCCTCAGGAATGTTTGGCGTGATGAGGTGGGCAATCGGAAGCAGTTTTTTTTGGAGCGCCTTCACTGCAGATGATTTCAATAAATTCGTTCCACTAGTGGACACCATCACAGGGTCCACCACCAGAGGAATGCGTTGCCTTGAAAAAAAATTCGCCACTACCTCCACATTGCGCGCGGATAGCAGCATCCCCGTCTTGATCGCCTTGGGCTTCATTTCTGCAAACACCGCCGCTAATTGCTCTTGCACCATTGCGGCCCGCACGGCCTCCACCGCGCGAATGCGCCTGGCGCTCTGCGCGGTCACCGCCGTCACCACGCTCGCCCCACGCACGTCCATGGCATCAAACACACGCAGATCCGCCTGCAACCCCGCGCCGCCACAGGAATCGCTCCCAGCAATCGTCAAAGCCACCGATTGTTTCATGGAATGCACGCGCGGGTTTTAACACAGATGCGCAGGATGTTCAGGATAATGAACCAAAAAATCTTGAACATTGTGAATCACCGTGTGCATCCCAGTCCGTTCAACCGCGCGGCTTGAGGATGAAGAGTAGCACAAACAACCCCGCCACCCCCACCAGCACCCATACAAAATTTTCCAAGCCCACCTTCGCAATTAAACTTCCAAATTTGCTGATGAACTCTGTTTTCATTCTCTGTGTCTTCCGGGTCGAAGAGGTGGTCCCCTTACCCATTTTCCCGCCCATGTTTGGCGGTGCCTCAAAGTGTGGCGTGTATCACCGGCAGGGGCAAGTTCCCCCTTGTTTCATTTCGAGACAGGCCACGCACGAAATTTTTTCATCCGTGAAATTCTGTGGGAATCGTGTCAACTTTCGCCGATGGACAAGGATGCAATCGCCGAGGTGCTGAAGGAAATCGGGGTGTTGCTCGAGCTCAAGGGGGAAAATCCGTTCAAGACGCGCGCATACGTGAATGGCGCACGGACACTGGAAGGATTAACTGAGCCACTGGAAACACTTATCGCCGAGGAGCGTTTGGGCAAAGTAAAGGGGATTGGCAAAGCGTTAGTGGGAAAAATCACCGAGCTTGTGGAGACTGGTGAACTGGAATACTACACCAACCTCAAGGCTTCGATTCCGCCGGGGCTCATTGAGATGTTGGATGTGCAGGGCATGGGGCCGAAAAAGGTCAAGGCCCTCAATGAGAAGCTTGGGATCGAAACCATCAAGGCGCTGGAAGCTGCGTGCGAAGCGGGAAAAGTGGCGGAGCTCGATGGGTTTGGCAAAAAGAGTGAGGAGAAAATTCTAGAGAGCATCGCCTTTAAACGCCAACACGCGAGTCATCATCATCGGCATAAAATGTTGATGGCGGCGGAGCCGATTCTGGAAGATTTGCGCAGCCACCCGGACGTCATCCGGTGCGACATCGCCGGCAGTTTGCGCCGCGCCAAGGAGGTTAGTGGCGACATCGATTTTCTGGTGTCCGCCAAGGAGAGCGGCGACATCATTGAGGCGTTCATCACGCGCGAGGGCAACCTCAGCGTGCTCGCTGCCGGCGGCACGAAGGCCAGCGTGCTGCTCGAGGGCGGCATTCAGGCGGATTTGCGGGTGGTCGATGATTCTGAATTTGCCAGTGCGCTGGCGTATTTCACCGGCAGCAAAGAGCACAATATCTCGATGCGCAGCCGCGCCATCGCGCGCGGGTTGCGGCTCAATGAATACGGCTTGTTCAAAAGCAAAGAAGAAACGCGCGACCCAAAGCTGCGGCTGGATTGCAAAACGGAGGAGGAAATTTTCGCCGCGCTGGACCTTGCCTACGTGCCGCCGGAACTGCGCGAGGACCGCGGCGAATTCGAGGCCGCGGAGCAAAATAAAATCCCCCGCCTCATCGAGTGGACTGACCTCAAGGGATCGCTGCACAACCACAGCAATTGGAGCGACGGCCACGAGAGCCTCGAAGAAATCGCCGAATACATGAGCAGCCTCGGCTGCGCGTACTGGGCTATCACCGACCACTCGAAGGCATCCTTCCAAGCCAACGGCCTCGACGCCGCGCGCGTCAAAAAACAACTCAAAGCCATCGCCGCCGTAAACAAAAAACTCGAGGACGACGGAGACGACTTCCGCCTGCTCAGTGGCATTGAGGTGGATGTTCTAAAAACCGGCCTCGACCTCGAGGACGATTTACTCGCCCAACTCGAAGTCGTCGTCGCCAGCATGCACGTGGCCGGCAGCGACGAAGCCGACAACACGAAGCGGCTGATTAACGCCGCCGAGAATCCGAACGTCCACACGATCGGCCACCTCAGCGGCCGCCTCCTGCTCGGCCGCGCGCCGCAGAAGCTCAACCAACAAGCCGTCATTGACGCCTGCGCGGACACCGGCACGTGGATCGAACTCAACGCCAACCCACACCGTCTTGACCTCGACTGGCGCCACTGGCAGTACGCCAAGAGTCGCGGCGTCAAATGCGTCATCAATTGTGACGCCCACCGCAACGACCACGCCAGCTTCCTCCGCCTCGGCACCGGCATCGCCCGCAAAGGCTGGCTCACCAAAGGGGACGTGGTAAACACGCTGCCGCTGGGGAAGTTGCGGAAGGAACTAGTGAAGAAAAACCTCTAACGCCGCCTACGGCCGCCGAAGCCGAAGTGTTGGCCTTTGCCGATGCGGGCGGTTTTCATTTTGCGGTCGCGGACGCTGACACCTTTGAATCGTTTTTCGTCAAGGATGGTGGTGTAGGTATACTCGAATCCATCCAGCTTGGAGCGTTCAATGCCGCGGCCGATGAAACGCTCGATGGCGTCCACGTGTTGCACGTCCTCGGCGACCATAATGGTGAATGCATCGCCGGTGGCTTCCGCGCGGCCGGTGCGACCGATCCGGTGCACGTAATCTTCCGGGTGCTGCGGCACATCGTAGTTGACGACGTGGCTAACGTTGGTGATGTCAAGCCCGCGGCTGGCGATGTCCGTAGCGACGAGCACTTCGTATTTGCCATCACGAAAACCGCGCAGCGATTTCTCGCGGTCACTTTGTGTCCGGTTGCTGTGTAGGATAGCCACGGAATGATTCTGCCGCTTTAGCTCGGCGCCGATTCGGTCGGCCCCGTGTTTGGTTCGGCAAAAAATAATGACTGAATCGTAATCCACACGCGTGAGCAGCTCGAAGAGCAACTCGTTCTTTTGTTTTTCCGCAACGGGATAGATGACGTGCTTGATGGTATCGGCCGGGGAACGCCGCATGCCAATCTCGATGGTCTCGGGATCTTTCATCGCCCATTGGATGAGCGTTTCGATCGCAGGCGGAATGGTGGCACTGAAGAGCGCGGTGACGCGGTCCTTGGGGCATTTGTCGAGGATTCGTCGCACATCGGGCAGGAAACCCATATCGAGCATGCGATCGGCTTCATCGAGCACCACGTGAGTGATGTCGCCCAGCTTTGCCACTCCCTGTTGCATGTGATCGAGCAAACGCCCCGGCGTGGCAACGATAATGTCCACCCCGGATTTCAATGCGTCCACCTGTTTGCCATAGCCCACGCCGCCATAAATCACTGCCACGGTATGGCCGGTGAACCGCGCGTAATCGCGCACGGCAGTTTCCACTTGCGAAGCCAATTCGCGCGTGGGCTCGAGAATGAGCACACGGGATTTACCGGAGTCTTTGCTAAGCTTGGAAATGATGGGCAACACGAACGCCGCCGTTTTGCCGGTGCCGGTTTGCGCGCTGCCGATTACGTCGGTGTCCTCCAGCAAGAGCGGAATGGCGCGCAACTGGATGGGTGAAGGATCGGTCCACCCCATGGCTTTGACGCCATCAAGGACGGGTTTGGAAAGGCCGAGTTTGTTAAATGGCATAAAAGGGCGAGACTAAAGCAGAAGCCCCCGCGTGCTGCAAACTATTTCGGCATTGAGCTACGCGCCGCAATCGGCTACATTGCCCGAACGGAACGTAGCACAGCCTGGTAGTGCGCCTGCTTTGGGAGCAGGAAGTCGGAGGTTCGAATCCTCTCGTTCCGACCATTTTCCCAATGTACTGCAGCACGACAGCCGTCTTGCCCCGCTCTTCCCTCTCCATTACACTGCGCAGGTGAATCGCGTGGGAATTGGATACGATGTGCACAAGCTCAAGGCCGGGCGGCAGCTCATTCTCGGCGGCGTCAGCATCCCTCACGAGAGCGGCCTCGATGGGCATTCGGATGCCGACGTGCTGATGCACGCCATTTGCGATGCGGTGCTCGGCGCGATTGGTGAAGGTGACATTGGTTCTTTTTTTCCGCCCAGCGAGGCGCAATGGAAAGATGCGGCCAGCAATATTTTCCTTGAGGAAGCCGCGCGCCAAGTTGAAAAGCGCGGCGGGCGCATCAACAATGTGGACGCGATGCTCATCGCTGAGGCACCGAAAATTGGCCCGCACATTTCCGCTATGAAAGAAAATATTGCCACCGCGCTAGGCATTGCCCCCGATGCCGTGGGCATCAAGGCCACCACGAATGAGACGATGGGCTTTGTCGGCCGCGGCGAAGGGATGGCGGCGCACGCGGTGGCGAGCGTGGAGTTGACGGACTAACGTGGCGAGCAAAGGCGACATTGGCTGGAAACGCCGCGACGCCGATGGCGAGCGCATTCAAGTTTCCGCAAAAAAAGTGGGGAACCGCTGGCTGTTTCGTTTGCGCGACAAACGCTACGACACATGGCAGGCATACGACGAACCTGCATTGGAGGATTGGTTGGAGCTTTTGGAAAACGTAAAGCGCCGCATCGCCCGCAAAAAAGTTCCATTCGATGAAGAATCGCGCCTCATCGCCACCATCCGCGAGCGTTATCCGGAGGCCACCTTGTGAAACGCGCGCCCCTCATTGTGGTGTCCACCATGACCGAGCAAAAGGGCGCGGAATTTCGCGACCGCTCCACGAGTCTGTCCTTTTGGTACACGCGCGCCCTCGCACGCGCCGGCGGCATCCCGCTGCTTGCGCCGAATTTCCCCGAGCAAAAAGATCTCGCGCGCGAAATGGTGGCCCGCGCCGATGGCGTGATGCTTACCGGCGGCGACGATCTGCAACCGGATTTGTACGACCCCGCCCTGCCCCGCCGCATCAAGGCCAAGGCCGACGGAGTAGATTCGGCGCGCGATTTGTTTGAAATGCAATTGATCGAACAGGCGCTGCAACAACGCAAACCGATGCTCGCCATTTGCCGCGGGCCGCAAGTGCTCAACGTCGCCCTCGGCGGCGGGTTGGTGACCGACATTGCCATCGAGCGCCCCAAGGCCATGTTCCACGCTCACAGAGGCAAGGCACACAAACTGATCCACTCAGCGCAACTGGCGAAGGGTTCGTTGATGCGAAAAATTTTCCGGCGCGCCACACTGCGCATCAACAGCGCCCATCACCAAGCCGTGGGCGCCCTCGCGCCAATGCTCCGCGCCACCGCGCAAACCAAAGACGGCATTATCGAAGCGATTGAGTTGACCGAGGTCGAAGCCAAGGACGCGCCGTTTTTGTTGGGAGTGCAATTCCATCCCGAACGATTAATTGACACGCATCCGGAATTTCTAAAAATGTTCAAGGCGTTTGTGAAGGCGTGTTGATTGTAGCCCGAGCTACATTGCCTAAAGCAACCGCTGAATTTTTTTTCGCAAGCGGCCGTTGGTGGCAATCATCTCGTAGGTGAATTTGCGCGGCATCGGTTTGCGCCAGCACTCGCCCCCGGCGCATTCGAGGATGAGCCCGCCCGCGGCGATGTCCCACAAATACACGCCGAGCTGCCGGTACGCATCCAGCCGACCGGCAGCCGTCCACGTGAGTGCGAGCGCGGCACTACCCATGAGGCGCACTTTAAGCACGCGTTGATAAAGGCGCGCGAAGAGTGGCAGATTTTTTTTAATGGTGGTGCGGCTCTTGGAAAAGCCGATGGAGACGATGGAGGTTTCGAGCGTGCTCGTTTCGCTGACGTGAATGGCGTGGCCATTGAGCTTGGCTTTGCCGCCGGCGCGGGCGGTCCACATTTCATCGAGAAAGGGATCGTACACCACGCCGACCACTGAATCGTAATCCGCCCAATGACCGGTCGCATCCGCGCGGCGTTCTTGCAACGCGATGGACACGCACGCGTGCGGAATGCCGCGGCTGAAATTCACCGTCCCGTCAATTGGATCCACCACCCAACGCCATTGGCCGGTGATATCGCCCACCTCGCCTTCCTCGCCCAGGAACGGAATGTATGGAAAACCCTTGCGCAGGCCGCGCTCGATCATGTGTTGGCTGCGGTTGTCCAACTCCAGCTTGATGTCGTGCGCGGTTTGCAGGTTGATGTGCTTGGGTGTGCGCAGTTGGCTTTTGAGAAACACGCCGACTTTGTGTGCCACATCCTTGGCGCATCGGGCGGCGGCGGTGAGATTGGGCGGTTTCATTTTTCGGGCAGCGCGTCGAGCCGGATCCAGCCCTTGGAGCGGTAATACATCCAACCGGCGGATTCGTACATCCAAATTTGGACGTTTTTCAACTGATCAATGTCTGGAAAAAATTTCCAGTGCCGCCAGTTAAACCAGCTTCCAGATTTCGATCCCGGCCCGAAATCACAGGCCACAGGCATTACGTTTATTCCGGAAGAAAGAAACACCGCTTCCGCCCGTTTCATGTGGCTTGCTGAGGTGACCAGCAGGACAGTTTTCCAACCCTCAGAGCTCGCAAGCGCAGAAAATTTTTGTGCCTCCTCGTAGGTATTGGCGCACACGCCGAGATCATGAACGGGCGTGCCTTCAACAAGATTCCATTTCTGCATCCACAAGCGGACATTCTTGGCTTCGGGCTCCATCTTTCCATTTCTGGGAAACGCGCCTCCGCCAAAAACAAGCACTGGCGCTTTTTCTCGCCGAATCAATTCGATGCCGGTCAACACGCGGTCCGCTCTCGCAGAAAAATCGAATCCCACAATTTCATTTTCAGTGCCCGATCCGAATCCGCCCAATACCAACACTGCGTCAGCGGTCGGCAGGCTCTCCCAATCCGCACGCTCGTACGGCCCTTCCAAACCTGAAAGTAATTTGCCCGCGAGCGGTGAGCTGCCAAGGATGAACAACGCCAAGGCCACCCCACCCTGCAATGCGGCCAAGCGATATTTGCGTTTGTAGATGAACCACCCACACGACCCCAGCAGCACCAACCACACAATCGCCACCGGCTGCAGCAGGGCTTTGGCGAGTGCGGCCATGGCGGGTTATGCGTCGGCGAGGTATTCGAGTGCCTCGCGGGTTTGCTGCTCCTTTTGCTGCCACTCGGCAAGGCGATCCTTGGCCTCCTGCAGCACTTCTTCCGGCGCGCGTTCGGTGAACTTGGGGTTGTTCAGCTTGGCATCCGCCTTGGCAATTTCACTGGCGACTTTCTCGAGCTGTTTTTCCAGCCGCGCTTTTTCCGCACCCACGTCCACCAATCCATCCAGCGGCAAATACAATTCGCCCAAGGCCGAGCGTGCGGCGGGTGTGCCTTTTCGGGGGGTGTAATCGGTATCCACTTTCAAGCTCTCGGCGTTCAGCAGACTTTGGATGACTTCCACCTCGTACGGGTTGAGCTTGGCGGCGGGTTTGAGAATGTAATCAATTTTTTTGGCGAATGGAATGTTGCCAATGCCGCGCAAGTTGCGGCCGGCTGTCACCAACTCGTGCTTGGCGGCGACGAGTTCGTCGATGGTCTCGTCCAGCGCGTAATGCTCCTTGTAATCATCCTCAAATGCCTTGGGCCAATGAGCCGTCATTATTGTCTCGCCGCCCTGATCGGCGGGCATGTCGGCGGAGAAACCCATGCCGTGCCAAAGATCTTCCGTGATGAAGGGGATAAAGGGATGAAACAATCGCAATGTGTGGCCGGTCACGAAATCGAACACCGCCAGTACGTTTGCTTTGCGCGCGGCGTCCTTGCCGAAAAAGGTGGCCTTGCAGGATTCCACGTACCAATCGCAAAACTCGCTCCAAAAAAAGCGGTACAGCGTTGCCGTGGCATCGGTGAATCGATAGGCTGCGAAGGCTTCGGTGACCTCGGTGATGGCTTGATCGAGCCGGCGCAAAATCCACTTATCATCGCTGGTCAATAAATTGGGATCAATCTCGCCTTCGGTCTCGCCGCCCTGCATTTGGCGGAAGCGGCAGGCGTTCCAAAG
>CAZJRV010000107.1:0-9889 GCA_964548235.1 uncultured Verrucomicrobiota bacterium | reverse complement strand
GCGCAAAAACTCGCGCCGACTGGCACCTTCGCAGTTGTGAACCGTTTCGTTGGATGTGATGCGCAGCATTGAGTTACCTTTTTCTTTCCCTCACCAAAATTCCAATCCGCCAAATAAGACGCACCCGCTTTTTCCCGTGTTCATCCAAACAACTCAAGTACGGGCTTGCCGGTGGTAATCGGGCGGGCGATGCCGCTGTTGTTTTGGGGCTCGTTGAGGGGGATATCCAGCGCGTGGTAAATGGTGGCGGCGAGTTCTTCGGGGCGCACGGGGTTATTGGTCACGTACGATCCGGTCTTGTCGGATTTACCGTACACGTGCCCGCCGGCAATGCCGCAGCCGGCGATGATGGAGGAAAAACACTTCGGCCAATGTTGGCGGCCCGGCGGTTTTTGGGTCAACACTTTGGGCGTGCGGCCAAACTCACCGGTCACCACCACCAACGTGTTATCCATCATCCCGCGTTCCTTGAGGTCGGTGAACAATCCCGCCAACGCCTGATCCAGACGCGGCAGGCAAAAGCCCATTCCGTATGAGCCGTTGCCGAAAGCGTTGCCCATGCCCATGTTGCCGCCGTGCATATCCCAGCTGCTACTGGGCGGCCCCCGGCGGTCGCTTGGCGCTTGGCCGACCCAACCGTTCACCGTCACAAACCGCACACCCGCCTCGACCATCCGGCGCGCGAGCAATAAATTTTGGCCGAGCGGATGCATCCCGTAACGCTCGCGCACCTTTGCCGGCTCACGCTTCAGATCAAACGCCTCGCGCCCTTCCGGCCGTGTCATCGCGTCATACGCTTTCTCGCGCAGATCGCTCCAGTCGCGCCCCTTGGCGTCTTTATCCAGCGCGTTGCTCTCGATGCTGCCGAGCAATTTGCGTCGTTGGGCAAGCCGCCCCGCATCGGCGAGATCATAAATTTTCGGCGGCGCAAATTTCGGCATGGCCGGATGATTATTTGCCGAGCCCACAAACACTGGCGCATACGCCGAGCCGAGATAACCGCCGAGCGCAAGATTTGGCGCACAAAAAACCGGCCGCCCCACGCACTTGATCAGCCACGCATTGGAAACGATGTTGCGCGTGCTCGGCTTGTGCTTGGCCACAAACGATCCCAAATACGGCTGATCATCCGGCACGCCCTGCTGCACGCGCTTCGCCGACTGGCCGCTCAGCAAATTATGCATCGCATCGAAGTGATTACTGATCGCACCCGGATGCGTCATTGAATTGATGAGCGTAAACTGATCCGTGTGCTTCGCCAGCCGCGTGTGCATCTCGTTGATGCGCATACCCGGCACTTTGGTGGCGATGGGCTTGTACGGTCCGCGATACGCCTCCGGCGCGTTGGGTTTCATGTCCCACGTATCCACATGGCTCGGCCCACCGCAGAGTAGGATGAAAATGCAATTCTTGTCGGACGCAACCGCGTTGCCCGATTTATCAAGCTTATCACTGCCCATCACCGCGCCGGGCATACCCATGCTCGCCACGCCCAAGCCGCCCGCAATGAGGGCCTGTCGACGGTTCAGTTCAAATTCGCTCATCGTATTTTGACGCTAATTTTTTTTGTCTATTCGCCGAGACACAACACCTCGCCCGCCTTGGTGGTGAGGTACAATTTGCCGCTCGCAATGGCGAGGCCGTCCCACATGGGCGGCGGCACGTTACGCGATGCGAGCACTTTGCAGTCGGTGGTGTCGAAGATTTTCAGGCGGCCATCCTTGTGGACGGCGTACAGCCGGTTGCCCGCAAGGGCCAGCGCGTGGATGTCGTTGTAAAGCTGCGTGCCGGGCTTGACGGGTTTGGCTTTTTCGGCGGGTGAAAGGAAGGGGTCGACAATCCATTTTGCGCCTTTGGCCACGCGAAGGGTGCGGAAGGGTTTGCCGCCTTTGCGGGCGGTGGATGCGGCGGACCAGCCGGTGATCCATTTGCCGTCGAATTTTGCAATGGCGGCGTCATCGAAATCGCGCCGGAAAATATCCGTGCTGCCGTTGATTTGGCCGAAGACTTTTCCATCGCGAAACACCACCAATGGCCGACGCGGGGCTTCGCCGCGGTAGCGGTCTTGATGGCGCGCGCCGTAGGTCCACGAGCCGCGCGGCACCCACACGGCGCCGCCGCCGGTGTTGAGCTTCGCGAAGGCGTTCCATTTGTCCACCGAGCCCAACTTTCCCGCGTCGGAGAAAATCCAGCGCGACATCGCCACGCCGCCGTTTTCCTCGTGCAAAATATCCACCGGATCAAATTCCAACCCGGAGTTTTCGTAAAAACCCTTGAACGGATTTTTGCCGGTCGGGTCGTCCTTTTGCGGAATGGAATCGAGCCGGTGCACCCACTGCCGTTTGCCGGTCAATGCGTCCACCGCAAAAATCAGCACGCCGCCGTCGGCCAACTGTTGGCGGCCGGCCACAAAATAGGCGGTGCTGTTTTTCACCAACACCGCGCCGGGCACCGGCCACGGGCTTTCCACCTGGCCGTAGGCGACGATGCGTTCGTCGATGGGCGCGGCGCGCAACTCCCACGCCAGCTCGCCGGTGTCCGCGCGCACGGCGTACACAAAGCCCGCGTGACAGCCGAAGAGAGCGAGCCCGCGATGAATCGTCGGCGGCAAATCCACCCGCCCGCGCGCGGTGAATTTCCAAATCGCCTTGCCGTCGGCGGCGTTCATCGCGATGACCTCGTGCGCGTCGGGCCGCGCCACGAACACGCGCCCGTTGGCGATGGTCGGCGCGCTGACGGGGCCTTTCACGTACGGATTTTCGCGCCAATCAAAGGCGATTGGCCCATCAGCCAATGGCGCGGGCTGCAGCTTCACGCGCCAGCGCGTTTCGAGTTTCGCGGGGCCGGCGGTGGCGGCGCTGCCACTGCGCCAGCGGTCGCCGCGATAAGTGGGCCAACCGGCGACGCCGGGATTTTTTGCATTCGCATCAATCGCCGCGGGGCCCTTCACCAGCGGAAACTTCAATTGGTCGATGGGTTTTTTCAACGGGCTATTTTCCAGCGCCGGCGCCATGGCCACGAAGCCGCGCAGCATCGGCCAGCAGGTGCAGTGCTTGGGCGTGGTGTAAATCAATCCGTTGGCCGGCACCCAGCCGTTTTCGCGCGAGCAGTTGGCCTTGGTAATGCGGTTGGCTACCACGTCGCCGGTCTTCATATCCGTGAGGTCCAGCACGCCGGCGAAGACGTAACGCGGCGTGGCCACGGGCGGGAAACAATGCGCCAACCCCGCCGGATGCGTGCGCAGCACCTTGCCGGTTTTGGGATCGAGCGCGGAGACCTGGATGAGCGCGCGCGTGGTGCCCTCCTTGGTGGCGGTGTTCTCGCGGCCGCCGTGGAGAATCCACAGGTCATCGTCCGTGAACATCGCGCGCGCCTGGCGCGTGTGGTTCATGCCGGGCGGAAATTTTTTCTCCCACGCCAGCCGACCGGATTTCGTGTTGAGCACGTGCAGCGCGTTGCCTGCGTCGTGGTCGCTCAATGACGAAACTTCGTACGCGATGTGTTCGCCGTGCATCACGGTGCGGTAAACTTTTTTCATCCACGGAAAATGCGAGGCCTGCCAATCGACTTTGCCGGTTTTCAAATCCACTGCCAACGCCTCGGCCGGTTCGCCGCGCTTGAGGCGGCCGCGAATGAAGCTGGCTGTGTCCTCCGCCGCTGCAAGATTGCGCGCATCGCCCGCGTCGTGTTGCCACAGTTGCTTGGCCGTCTGCGTGCTAAACGCGCGCACCTGTTTATCATCGGCGGCGATGATAATATCGCGATGATGAATCACCTCGTTGGGCTCGCCCATGCCCGGATACTCGCGCGCCAATTTGCCCGTGGACGCCTCCAGCGCAACGAGCTTGCCCTTGACGATGGCGAACAGAAATTTCCCTGAAGCCACCGGCCGCGCGCGGCTTGAGGACAGTCGCGGCAGGCTGAAGTTCGCAGCGTTCACCTCGCCCCGCATCAAATCGCGATGCCACAAACGCAGTCCGTTGAAACTATCGCGCGCCAGCACGCCGCCATAAAAATTGCGACCGTCATCGCTCACCAACCCCTCCACCTCCTCCATCGCCGCCGCCACCCACCGCACGCGCTCCGGTGGGCCCACCGCGGTGTCCCGGCTGACCGCATTACCACTCGCCCCGTGCCGCGAATGCGTCCACGAATCCATATTCTTCGGCCACGGCTTGCGCGCGATGAGGCCGCCATCCTTCGCGCGGGCAATCGCCTCAAACCCCGCCGCCTTCAACTGCGCCTCCGCAATCCCCGCCCGCGGCGAAACCGTCACAAACCCACGCGGCACCAAAACCCGAAACACCTCCGCCAGCGGCATTGGCCCCAACGACCGCACCGCCAATTCATTCACCAAATTTTCCGTAAACGGCAAGTGCTTCGCGTCATCAAGTTTCTCTGCCGAAACCAACCCATAAACCCCGGCCTTCGTCAATGCCGCCCGCGCCTTTGTCACCTTCGCCCCATCCGCATCCAAAACATTGACCACAAACCGCCCCGTGCCCACCAGCCGAGCCACCTCGGCAGAATCCCCCGCCCCCAACTGCACCACCAACCCACCCCGAGCCTGAACCGAGTGGAGTATTGTGGAACTGGCCAGCAAAAAAGCAGCAAATGCGAAACCCAACAGAGACCGGAGAGAGAATGATTTCATGGCAAAAACCTATGCCCGCCACCACGCCCCGTCAACTGGCAACTGGAGAAAATCCATCATGGAACACGGATTTTCACAACATCGAGAATGTCCAAAAAAAGTCAGCGGCCCAGCCGTGTAATTTTTGCCGTCCAGAAAATCGCGTTCACCAGCAGGCGCCGGAAATTTTCATTCTTGAAATCCGAGGGCACACCGAGCGAGGTGTAAAATGTCCGCCGGCCCTTCACCTCGTTGACCCATGTCACCGCATGCTTCGCCTTGCCGATGTCGCCCTGCTGCAGCACCACGGCGGTCTTCGCCAGCGGGCCGGCCTTGTACAGGATGCCGGAGGTAATCTCACCCACGCGCGCCAACACCGGATGCTTGCCCACGTTGGCCACCTTCACCGGCGCCGCGCCGAAGTGTCCCTGATAATTGCCGCCCATCACCTGCCGATCGAACACCTCGTTGTCCGCCTTCTGGAATGCATGGCTCGCCGTGCGCACGCCGACCACCGGCTTGCCCGCCTCCCAATGCGCCCGAATCAATTTCATCTGCGCCTCGCCCAGCTTCATTCGCCGCGCGAACACAAACAACACATCCGCCTCCTTCAACGCCGCCAAGTCCGGCAACTCCCCAATGCCATCATGCCCCCAAGACACCGTGCACTTCACGCCATAATTTTTCTCCAGCCACGGGATGAACTCCTTCAGCGAAGCCTCGCTCTTGTACTCGCGCGCGCCGGAAATGAAATGAACCTTCAACGGCGCCGCGTCGAGCAATGAAACCGCCGCACAAACGGCCAAGCAAATGATGAGTCGCGTCTTCATGGGAAAGCCCCGCCAGTGTGCGCCCGAGCCGCCCCCTTGGCAACTTGTTTGGGGCTATTTGCCGCGCAATTCAAAACACTTCATCGCGCCGCTGATGTCGCGGACGTAGAGGCGTTGGTTGGCGAAGACGATGTGGGGCCAGGCCATGCCGTTGAAGACGCGGCGTTTTTCCTGGAGGATGGTGGCCTTGCGCGGGGAACGTTTCGCGGTCTCGGCAATGGAGAGGTCGCCGCTGTTGGCCCAGATGAGCAAGCGGCCGTCGGCAGTAACGAGGCAGCTACCGGCGTCGCTGTAGCGGCCGCCCATCCAGCGGCGTTTGCCGGTGGCGAGGTCGAAGCAGTAGAGGCCCTTGTTGGCCCAGTAAAAATGATTCTCAAAAATGACAGGGCTGCACACGCCGGAGGCTTCGCGGATGCGCCACACTTCGCGCGCGCCCTTGGCGAGGGAAATTTCAAGCAGTACGGTGGACTGCACATTGTAGCGCGAGGTGACGATGACGCGGTTGCCGCTGACCGCGGGCGTGGCGATGTTGTTGATGAAATCGGTGACCCACGGATGCCACGCGACTTCCTTGCCGGCGTTGGCGCCATCGAGCCGCGTGACAACTAGATTCAACGCCGTAAGCATGGCCACGCACGGCACGCCCTCGATGGTCATTGGCACCAGCCCACCCGTGTGCCCGGCGGGATCCTTGTTTTGCGAACCCCAAACCTTTCGCCCGGTTCGCTTGTCGAAGGCGATGAGGTTGCCGTGCTGCGTCGAACCCGCCTCCACCAGCACCCAGCCACCATGCACCAGCGGCGCGGTGGTGTAGCCGTAGTCGCGCCGCGTGCCGCGCTTCTTTGTGACTTGCGGTCGGCGCGGCATCTTGAACTGGTCGTACAGGTTCAGTGCCCAAACTTTTTTGCCGGCCTGTTTTGTGTTCCAGCAATGCAAGTGCCCATCGGTCGAGAGCGTGTATAAATAGCCGGTCGTCGCATCAAACTCCGGCGTGGCCGTGGCGCCGTGATAAAACCGCTGGTCCCCCGTCGCGTGCCGGCCATATTTCCCGCACGCATACGACTGCGTCCAAATCACCTTCCCCGTCGCCGCGTTCACGGCATAAACCGTGTCCCGATTGCCCTTCCAGCCCATTGTGTACAACACCCCCTTCACCACCAACGGCGCCGAGGCCCCCGCCCCAAACTCCGCGCTCCACGTCGGCCGTTGCCCGATGCGCTTGCCTTCGTCCCAGCCCGATGATTCCGCCACGCGCCCATCGCGCCACGGCCCCCGCCAATGCGGCCAGTCCGCGGCGGACAACGAAGCGGCAAGGAATAATGGCAGGAGCACTTTCATTCCGCCGAAATGTCGCCCGAAAACAAGGATGTGGCAACTGTTACGAACAGAGATGAGCAGGATGTTCAGGATAAAATGAATCCTGAACATCGTGCATATCCTTGTTGAAAAAATTGGAAACGAATTGTTTCATTAAGGCACACCATGAAAGCAATCCACTTCCTCGTCATTGTTGTCCAAATTAATTTCCTTCCTCCTGCCCAAGCCGCCTTGCGGGCCGGGGCTCACGTGGTTAATGCCACGCCAATGATGTTGCCCGTACACTTCAATGGCGGGATGCGACAGCGGGAACTGGTTGGCCGTCCATAATCCTAATGCCATCAGGATTCGCTTCATCATTTCACTCCGTCCTTCAGTGGCTGCACTTGATTACCACTTACCTTGCCCTGCGCACCGGTGATCACCACCGCTTGTGCCTTGGGATCGGCGGCAAACGCTGTGTTGCCAGTGACCTCGGCGGGCGTCTTGCTGTTCTGAATGACGATGCCCGTACCGAGGAACTTGCTGATGCGATTGTCGGTAACCTTCACCGCCTGCGCCCCGACCGCGTATAGGGCATGACGCCAGCGGCCCACCGTGTTGCCACGAAACTCCACTTTGGATCCAGCGCGCACCCACACCCCGAAATTCGGCGGACCACCCCGGCGCGGACCATTACCATGAAATTGGTTCCCGGAAATTGTTGCCGTACCGTGCAGCAACACACCAGCCACTCCGCCGCCACGCAAAACGTTTTTCTCCATCACCGCCGTCGACTGCTCCAGAACCGCCACCAACGGTGGCATGCCGCCTTTGCGTTGGAGCGTGTTGCCGGTCAGCGTGGCCTTGGATCTGTTGCGGATTCCCACCGCCACCAATGCGTTGTTGATCAGTTGATTGTAACGAATGATCGCCTCAGCACCATCCACGCCGATGCCCGCCGCGCCATTTTCGCGGCACGTGTTTTTTAAAATCTCTGACTTCGCATGTAACCGGCACCCAATTCCGGCCAACTTATTTTTGAAACAACGGTTACCGCGAATCATTGGCCGCGCGTGTTCCTCCGCGCCGATGCCGGCCATGTCATTCTCAAAACAATCATTATCCTCCACCACCGGTCGCGTGTCTTTGCCCGTGCGAATGCCGATGCCCGCGCGGCGATTTTTGTAACAGCGATTGCCCGTCACCGTCGGCGAACTCCCTTCACTGATGCCGATGCCCGCGCGGATGTTGGAGTGGCAAGTGTTGCCGGTTACCTTTGGACTCGCGCCGTTGTGCCCGATGCCAGCATAAAAATTCTCGAAACAAATGTTGCCCTCAATCACCGCCGTCGAGCCTCCCATCGAGCCAATGCCGCCGCCCATATTGCGATGGCAAACATTGCCGGTGATGCGCGGCGACACGTTCCTCCCTTTCGCTCCCGTGATGCCAATGCCGGTGTAGCCGATGTGATGCACAATGTTGTTGGCGACCACGCAGGTGTGCCGCACCTCTACCCCCGCCGTGCCGGCCGCGCCGATGTGTTCGTGCTTTTGCTCGTTGCCTTGCGTGGCGTAATGCTTCTTCCAAAGCGCCTCGTCATAACGCCCTACACCCGTGATGGTAAAGCCATCCAACACCGCTTCTTCCGCCATCGTCACGCCCGGTCCCTGACCCTTGGGGTGGTTGAGAACCGTCGCCTCCGCCCGCGCCAATCCCAGCTTGCCCTTGGCCTCGCCACCCGCGCTGCGCACAGTAATCCGCGGCTTCAACTGCAATCGCTCGCGGTACGTGCCCGCAGCCACCAAAACTGTGTCGCCCGCCTTGGCCGCATCGATCGCCGCCTGAATTCTTTCAAATTGCTCAGGCACCTTCAACTCCCCAGCGGCGACCGGCCATGCGGCTAGAACCACACCCAAGCAGATAACTCCCCACAAATGCATACCGCATTGAAAAATGTTTACGCCAATGATGCAAGGGTTTTCACCGCAAGCCCCACACCGCTTTGCAGTTGCGCAAACGGCGTACACAGGGTTGGATTTCGCACGCCATGAAAATTCTTTCATTCCTCTGCATCGTTGCCTTTTTCAATATTAAGCCTCCTGCTCAAGCCGCCTTGCGCGCCGGGGCGCATGTGGTTGATGCCACGCCGACTGTGCTGCCCGTGCACGTCAATGGCGGCATGCGGCAGCGGGAACTGGATAAGGTGGGGTCGCCCATCAAGGTGCGGGCGATTGTGCTGGCGGAGGGCTCCACCACGCTGGCCATTGTGGTGGTGGATAGCTGCATGATGTCGCGCGCGTTCCTCGATGGTGCCAAGGCGGCGGCGGCCAAACGCACGGGCTTGCGCGTTGACCGCATGTTCATCTGCGCCACGCACACCCACAGTGCTCCCGCCAGTATGGGCTGCCTCGGCACGGATGTGGATCCGCGTTACCCGATGCTGTTGCGGCGGAAAATTGTGGAGGCGATCGAAGGCGCAAAGAATAATCTGGAACCCGCGCAGGTGGGTGCGGCGGTGTTTGACGCGAATGAATTTACCGCAGTCCGGCGCTGGATCAAGCGGCCCAGCAAAATCAGCAATGATCCCTTCGGCAACCCTACCGTGCGCGCGACGATGCACGCGGGCAGTCAATGGGACAACGTCATAGGCGAAAGCGGCCCGGAGGATCCGGATTTTTCATTGATCAGTTTCCAGTCGATCAAGGGCCGGCCGATTGCCGTGCTCTCGAATTTTTCAATGCACTATTTCAGCGGCGTGCAGGGGATCAGTGCTGATTATTTCGGGATGTTCAATGACCGCATGGAATTTGCCCTCACACCGCCGAACAATGAAACGCTGCATCCGCCTTTTGTAAGCGCGTTGGGCCACGGTTGCAGCGGCGATATTTGGCGGCGTGATTACACGAAGCGGCCGACCGATAATCCAAAAATCGAAGATTACACCGATGCGCTCGTGAAGAAAGCTTTGGCCGCGTACAAGAAAATCAAATACAACCGCGGTGCCACCCTAGGCATGGCGCAGACCGATCTGCCGCTGAAGTTTCGCACCCCCAATGCACAAATGCTCGAGTGGGCGCGCGGCATCGTGGCCAAGACCGAAGGTTTACCAAAAACGCAGCCGGAAATT
>CAZJRV010000106.1:5148-9897 GCA_964548235.1 uncultured Verrucomicrobiota bacterium | reverse complement strand
CCAAACCTTGCCGCGGCTGCTGCGGATGCGCGACTGCGGTGCCAGTCGGAAGCGGCCGTGCTCCTTCCAGCCGGTGGCCGAGGCGGCTGCGAGCGCCACGTCGCCGCGGCTTTCATCCACGCAATACATCAGGCCCTCGGCGATGGTGAGGCAGCCTTTGCCTAGCGCGCGTTTTTCGCTCCACACCTCGCGGCCGGAGGCGAAGTCCTGGCACATCCATCCGCTGCCATCGCTGTAGCCATACAAATGTTTGCCATATAAAATCACGCCGCCGTGGTGATTCTTCATGACTCGGTTGGACCACACATCACTGGCGCGATTGCCCGCGCCGATGTTCACCAGCTTGCAGCCCACGCCGTAGCCGCTGGCGATGTACACCTGGCCGTTGTTGAATATGGGCGTGGGAATCACCGCCGTGCGTCCAGGCCACGCGGATTTCCAAAGCACATTGCCATTGCGCGCATCCAAGCCGACCAGATTTCTTTCCGTGAGCTGAATGTACTGGCGCGAGCCGTTGTGGTTCACCGGAACCACGGAGGCATACTGCGCCCCATCGGTGAACTGGCTGCTTTGCCAAACCACGCGGCCATTTAATTTATTGAACGCCACCACCGCACCTTGGCGTCCGCCGGGAGTGGCCAGCGCGAGGTTGCCATCCACCGTGATGCTCTCGGTGTAGCCCCATTTGGGTTCGCCGCCGCCCAGGCGCGTCATGCTCGTCTGCCATTGAATTTTTCCAGCGAGATCCGTGCAGATCAAATCGCCCTTGCCGCTCATTGCGTAAACGCGATCGCCATCCACCGTGGGTGTGCCGCGCGGGCCGCCGCCCCAACCATTGGAGAGTTCGCGCCCGAGATTGGCCGCCCATTGTTCGCGGCCCGTGCTCGCATCGAGGCAGATCAACTGCTCCGTGCCACGGCGCGAACCCATCGTGTAAAGCCGGCCCTTGACGATGGCAAAACTGGAATAGCCATTGCCCATTTGGCTGTTGATCCAAAGGCGTTTGGGGCCGCCCTGCGGCCATTGCTTGAGCAGGCCGCGTTCGGCGCTGATGCCAGTGCGGTTGGGGCCGCGCCATTGCGGCCAATCGAGGGCGATGGAAGTCTGCCAGCCAAGGGCCAGCACGAGGATGGTGAAGGTCGTGCGCATGCGTAATTCGATACGGCGATTCGCTGTGAGATTCAACTTAATTGAGTGTCCGAAAAATCAGTTCAACTTTTTCAAATACACATTCCGAAACCACACATTCTGCCCGTGATCCTGGAAGCCGATGTGGCCTTTGCGGGGGAGGTCCTTCAATGCGGTGCGAAATTTGTTGCGGCTGCCGTCAGGGTTTTTGTTGCCGGTCTTCCAGTCATCGAGGTTGGCGTCCACCACCTGTTTGCCGTTGATGCTCACGGTCACGCGCGGGCCTTTGCAGGTGATCACAAAACGATCCCATTGGCCGACCGGTTTGGCGGGATTGGCGCTGGGCGCGAGGGCATCGTACAACGCGCCGTGGTCGTGCTTGCCGAGCTTGGTCTTGCCCGTGGGATCCAGCACTTGAATTTCAAAACCGCCCTGCACCGCGTTCTTTGGGTCCGTGCGAAAAAAGATGCCGCTGTTGCACCGGCGCGACACCTTTACCTCCACATCCAACACAAAATCGCCGTAGGCTTCCTTCGTCCAGATGTATCCGCTGCCCGGCTTGCGCGCCAGCGTGCCATCCTCCACCGCCCATCCATTCGGCTTGGCCTGCCAGCCCTCAAGATTTTTACCATTGAACAACGCCACAAACCCCTTCGGCGGCCCCGCGTGCAAAGGGGTAGCCATGGAAAACGCGACGAACGAAACGAGAACAACAAGAGAATGCTTCATGCCCCAAAGAGTATGACACAAGCGGGCGGTGTAAATCTTTTTTAGCGGTCTACAGCCCCAACCGCACGGCGCGGTCGTTTAGCTGGGCCTGCCATTTTTGGAGGTAGCTGTATTGGTGAAAGATGGGCTCGAGGGTTTCGGGGGTCCAGTTGGGGTTGAGGGACTGGAGCTGGGTGTCGAGTTGCTGGAGGGATTGGGAAAGGGTTTGGAGGAGGGCGTTGGTTTGGTCCAGCCACTCGAGGGCTTGGGGATAGCTGGCGGCCTTGAGCAGCGGCGAGGTTTCGGCTTCGCGTTGGGCGAGGAAGGGATCCACGGCGCGCAGGTGTTGGCCGACTTGTTGGAAAAGATCTGCGGTGGCGGGCAGGATGTCATGCACCTCGGCGGGCGGTTGGCCGCGCTCGAGCGTGAGCAGGTGTTGCAGGCGGTGCTTGGGGTCGCGCAGGGTTTCGTGCGCGGTGTTCAACGCGGCAAAGCGCGTGGCAGCGGTTTCCTTTTCGGCGGGGTCAGTGAATTTATCCGGATGCGTGGCGGCGGAGCGGGTGAGGAAATCAGCCTTGAGCGCGGCGACATCCAGCCACGGTTGGCGCGGCAGATCGAACAGCGCAAAGGCGTCCATCACGCGCTAAAGCTTTCGCCGCAGGAACAGGTGGTGGCGGCGTTGGGGTTGTTGACTTTGAACCCGGAATCTTCGAATCCGGTTTTGTAGTCCAGCTCACTGCCGGTGACATAGAGTGCGCTTTTGGGATCGACCACCACGCGGATGCCGCAGCTTTCGACGAGGATATCGCGGTGGGCAGGGGTGTCCTGCAAATCCATTTTGTATTGCAAACCGCTGCAGCCGCCGCCGGTGACGGCCACGCGCAGGACGCCCTCGGGCCGGCCTTGGCGCTGGAGCAGTCCGGAGACTTTTTCCGCCGCGGCGTCGGTGAGCTTCACCAGCCGTTCGTCGCCGGTGCGAAAGTTCACTTCCGTCGTGGTTTCAGATTTGCGTTTGCCTGCGAGCATTGGCCAGGAGTATATGACAAGGAGGCTCACGAATAAAGCATTTCAAAGGGGCGTCTTTTTTGAGAGGCTTTTTCTCCAGATGAGGCGGTTGCTTTCCATCCTTTGTTTAATGAGCGTTGGCGTATTGTCGGCGCAGGATTTTGATTTTGGGCCGCAAACCAAAGTCACGCTGCTGGTGGACCCCGCCGTGGCCAAGGCCGGTAGCACCATCGAAGTAGGCATGCAGTTGGAGATGGCCGAGGGTTGGCATACTTACTGGCAAAACGCCGGCGAGAACGGCACGCCTACAACCATCCAATGGACGTTGCCCGAGGGCATCACCGCCGGAGAAATCCAATGGCCCGTGCCGGAGAAGGTCGAGTGGCTGGAAATGTTCACCTACGCCTACCACGGCAAAGTGCTGTTGATCGTGCCTCTTACTCTGGAGGCGGATCTCGCCCCCGGCGAACACACACTGGCCGCCAAGGTGGAATGGCTGGAGTGCGAGGAAACCTGCATCCCCGGCGAGGCGGCGGTGAGCGCCAAGTTGGTTGTGGGTAACGAAGCCAAGGACGGCCCACACGCGGCGTTGTTCGAGAAAGCCCGTGCCCAATGGCCCGCCAAGAATGAACTGCCTGAACTGTCCGCTTATTGGGTCGGCCCGGCCAATGCCGATGGCGAGCGGACATTAAAGCTGACCGTGCCGGTGGATGGGCCGGAAACGAAGGTGCATTTTCTGCCCTTCGCCACCACCGGTAAACAATGGGACCTTGCCCACGCCACCACTTTGGCCAAAGGCGAAGGCGAATTCACCCTCACCAAGATCATCACCAGCAAAACCGGCCAATGGCCCACCAAAGTGCCCGGCGTGGTGCGCTTTGAGACCAACGGAAAAGTGACCGGCCATGAGACTGCCTTTATAATAGGGGACAAAAAACCGGAGACTGGCGTCGAGGGGGCCGAGAACGATGATGAGGCGGCCTCGTTGCTGTGGATTTTGTGGTACGCATTTTTGGGCGGCATAATCCTGAACGTGATGCCGTGTGTGCTGCCGGTGATCTCGATGAAAATCCTCGGCTTCGTGCAGCAAAGTCAGGAAGCGCCCGAGCGCGTGGCCAAGCTGGGCGTGACCTATGCGATGGGGGTGCTCGCCTCGTTCATGGCGCTGGCGGGTATGATGATCGCCGCCAAGCAGGCCACCGGCATGGCGGCGTGGGGCATGCAAATGCAAAACCCGACGTTCAACCTTGTGTTGATGATCGTGGTGCTATTGGTGTCGCTGAATCTCTTCGGTGTGTTTGAGGTCAACGTGGGCGGCGGCGCGGCTATGACCAAGGCCAGCGAACTGGCCAGCCGCGACGGATACCTCGGTGCATTTTTTAATGGCATCCTCGCCACCGCATTGGCCACGCCCTGCACCGCGCCGTTTTTGGCCAGCGGCATGGGCGCGGCGCTCACGCAAACCAACGGGGTCATCATCGCTGCGATGGCCGCCGTGGCGGCGGGTTTGGCGTTTCCGTACGTGCTGCTCAGCTACAATCCCGGTTGGTTAAAATTCCTGCCCAAGCCGGGCAACTGGATGGTGCAGTTTAAACAGGTGATGGGCTTCCCGATGCTGGCGGCAGCAGTGTGGATGCTGTCTTTCACCGGGCCGATGTTCGGCAAAACTGGCATCCTGTGGCTGGGCGTGCTGCTGGTGGTGGTGGCATTGGCGGCGTGGGTGTTCGGCGAATTCAAACAACGCACCGCCTCGCAAAGCCTCAAGCCGGTGCTGGTGTGCGCACTGCTGCTGGTCGGCGGCTACGGCGCGGCAATGGAGTGGGGGTTGGACTGGAAAAAACGGTGGACCCATAAAATGGATTGGCAACCTTGGAGCGCGTCGGCTGTGGCCGACGCGCGCGCGGAGGG
>CAZJRV010000106.1:0-5138 GCA_964548235.1 uncultured Verrucomicrobiota bacterium | reverse complement strand
AAAATAATTTGGTGCGCCCGCGGGGGCGGGGGGGGGGGGGGCCCGCGCCGCGCGCGGAGGGGCGCACCGTGCTGGTAGATTTCACGGCGGACTGGTGCATGACCTGCAAGTTTACCAAAGCAGCGGCGCTGGAGGTGGAGTCGGTGATCAAAAAATTAAGCGACCTCAACGGGGTTGCCTTCATTGGCGATTGGACCAACAAGGATCCGGCCATCACCCAGGTGCTGCAACGTCACCAACGCGCCGGGGTGCCGTTGGTGCTGGTGTATCCGCCCACGGGCGACCCCATCGTGCTGCCGCCCGTGATGAAGGATCCTGAAAAGGTCTTGGAAGCACTGGAGAAAGCTGGTACAGTTTCACCTTAGTTTCGTCGCTTATATTTTGTTAGGGAGGGCAAGCTAATTTCAGTCATGAATAAAATTGGAAACATTATTTTGGTCATCGCCTTGTGCGCGGCAATTGGTTGCCAAACGATTGGGCCGCACACTTTGCAATCCACGCATCCGCAATATAATCACGCCATTTCGCGTACGTTGGATGAGCAGTTTTTGCTAAACCTTGTGCGGTTGAAGTATCGCGATAATCCATTTTTCCTCGAGGTAAGCAGCGTGACCACGCAGCAATCGGTGGAAAGCGAGGTGAGTGCGGGCGTGAAATTTTTGCGCGGCGGCGACACGCTCACACCCTCGGCGGGGTTGACCTACAAAGAAACGCCCACCATTTCGTACGCGCCATTGCGCGGCGATCAGTTTCTGAAACAAATCCTTTCGCCCGTACCGTTGGAGGCTGTGCTGATTCTCACCCAAAGCGGCTGGAGCGTGGAACGCGTGGTGAGCATTTGCGTGGAGCGCGTGAATGGCTTGGACAATGCCAGCAATGCCTCGGGGCCCACACCGAGCCGCGAACCGCGATTTGAGAAATTTCAGGAAATGGTCAGCATCCTCCGTGAGTTGCAACTGGCCGATGCCCTGGAGCTGGGCGCCGCGCAGTGCCTGCCGGATGCGAATGGTAAAATGCGGACAGGCCACGACCTCGTGCTGCGCATGCGGTCGGGGGGCACGTTGGCCGCGCAAGTGACTCGCCTGAAGGAACTGCTCGGCGTGCCCGAGGCGGGGAATGAGCTGCGGTTGACAAATGATTTCTTAAACCGTCCGGAAAATGGATTGGCCGTGCGCACGCGGTCGATGATGGGAATTATGTTTTACCTCTCGCACAACGCCGAGGTGCCCGAGGCGCATCGCGAGGCGGGGCTGGTGACACGCACACTGGCGGCGGACGGCACAGCGTTTGACTGGAACCAAGTGACCGGCGGCCTCTTCCGGGTGAAATCCGCCGATGCGCGTCCTGCCAATGCTTTTGTCAGTGTAGCTTACCGGGGCAAGTGGTTTTACCTTGCCGACAATGACTTGGAGAGCAAGAGCACCTTCATGCTGCTGACGCAGTTGTTCAACCTGCAGGCTGGGCAAATTAAAAACGTGGCGCCGGCACTCACCATCGGTGTGGGGGGATAGCCGTTTCCTCAGCTTCCCGCCTTTACCTCAATCACATCGTGCGGTCGCGACTCGTGTTGGCTGGCGGCGCTAATTCTCAAATAGCGTGCCTTGTCGTGCAATTCCGCGAGATTGGCGGCCCCAAGGTAGCCGAGGCCGCTCTGGATTCCACCAGTGAGCTGGGTGAGTACTTGGTCGACCGAACCGGATACTTCCTTCAATGCCTCCACGCCCTCGGCGGCGATCTTTCGGTTGGCATCACGGGCACTGTGGCCATAGCGTGCAGCACTGCCGGCTTTCATCGCGGCCAAGCTGCCCATTCCGCGATATTGTTTGTATCGTTTGCCGCTGATTTCCACAATATCACCGGGCGACTCTTGGCAACCGGCGAGCAACCCGCCGCAAATCACCGCATCCGCCAGCGTGAGCGCCTTCACAATGTCGCCACTCTTTGTCACCCCGCCATCGGCTATCACCGTAACGCCCTTTGCCGCCGCGCCTTTGGCCGCCACGTACAGCGCGGTAAGCTGCGGGATGCCCACGCCGGCCACAATGCGCGTCGTGCAAATGGAGCCGGGGCCTTGGCCGACCTTGATGGAATTGGCACCGCAATCGGCCAAATACTCCACACCCGATGCACTCGTGACATTGCCGGCAATGATGGGCAGCGCGGGAAAGACATCCCGAATGAGCTTCACCGAATCGCCCACGCCCTGCGTATGCCCGTGTGCGGTCGATACCGCCACGGCATCCACACCGCGATCCACCAACGCACCGACGTGGCTGGTGATGCGCTCGCCATCGAGATTGCCAGCTTGAGTGCGCGTGGTGGAAACCGCCGCACCACAAAGCAGGCGGAATTCCCCATCCCGCGCGGGCTTAAACTGGGCGCTCTTTTCCAGTGCAATACGTTCCACATCGCTGAGGGTAAACAGTCCCTTGAGATGGTCATCATCATCCACCACCAATAATTTATTGATGCCCGGATGATCGGTGAAAAACTGGTCGGCCACTTGGATGGGATCCGGTTCCAGTTCCTTTTGAGTCACCGCATGCACACTGGCGCGCGGGATGGCGGCCTCTCGCACGCGACGATCGGCGTAGCGCGGCTTCACCACGCTGCCGGAAAGTAGCCCGCTGAGATTGCCCTCCTCATCGACAACCGGAAAGGTGCTGAATGTGTAGCGTTGATCTTCAATCAGCTCGAGCACATCACCCACGGATAAATCAGCCGTCACGGTGATGGGTTCCTGGATCAACCCATGCACATGATTCTTCACCCGGCTCACCTCCTTGAGTTGCTGTTTCTCGGTCATGTTGTAATGGATGAGCCCCAGCCCGCCCTTGAGCGCCATGGCAATGGCCATCGCATGCTCGGTGACGGTATCCATGTCGGCGGAGATAACCGGCAGATGCAGTTCCAAATTTTCTGCAAGACGCGTGTCGAGCACCGTGTCGCGCGGAAGGATTTGGGAGAACTGCGTGGCCAAGGTCACGTCGTCAAACGTAAGGCCAGTGTTGGCGTTCCGGGGAAAGAAGGCATCCGCAGTCAAATAAAACTGCGAATCCGTGCCGTCTGGATTGGATTTGGCTGCCATGGCCGAGCTTGCCCGAGGCAGGCGGGCCTTGGCAAGCTGGAAATGATGTATCGTACTCGAATTTTTGGCGTACATCACCAACAAATAATAATCCCAACCCTATTCATACCGATTGGCAGTGGCAAATTCTTTGTCTTGCAAACACGGTTGCGCTTGCTTTGGGCGCAGCACGAAGCTACACCAGCGCGGTGGAACAAACCAATCAGCAAGATCGCACATGGGAAGTCCTGTGCCATCTTTCGGCACTGGCATTGGTGGTGCCGTTCCTGCATTTGTTCAATGTCATCGGGCCGCTCATCGTGTGGCTCATCCGCAAGGAAGCCTCCCAATCGGTCAACCGCCACGGTCGTGCAGCATTGAATTTCCAAATCTCCATGACGGTTTATTTTGCTGTGCTGTTCATCCTCACCCAAATCAACTTCGGCCCGGCAACCACGCTCGGCCACATTGGCCTCCGTGCATGGACTTATCTGAACCTCATCCTCATCCTGCGCGCCACCTATCAGGCGACCAAGAGCGAGCTGGCGGTGTATCCCCTTTCCATTCGCTTCCTGCCGCAATAACGCGGCGGCACAAAGCTTGCGCGTGTGAGGCCAAGCCGGTAGCGTTGTGACATGTCAACACACACATTAAGAGCACTCTCCGCATGCGTGGCCGTGCTTACCAGTCATTTATCCACCCCCACCTTGGCTGCCTTGGAACCGGCCCCGCCCGAGATGGAAAAACCCGGCGAACATCACCAGCATTTGAAAATGATGGCCGGCACGTGGGATGTGAAATTAAAAATGCACCACGCCCCCGGCCAAGTGATGGAAGGCACCGGCGTGGAGATTGCCAAAATGCAACCCGGCGGCTTTTGGCTCATCAGCAATTTCACCGGCACTTTTGCCGGCATGAAATTCAGCGGCCACGGCGTGCTCGGCTATGAGGTGCACAAAAAACACTACACCGGTGTCTGGACCGATTCGGTCGCCAGCGTGATTCTCATCTCCAAAGGCCAATGCGAAAAGAAGGGCCACCTAAACACGATGGTCGGCAAAGCATACGACCCGATGAAAAAGCGAATGGTCACCTACCTGCAAATCACGGAAATCAAAGACGCCAACACCAAACTTTTCAAAATGTACGATACCTCTGGCAAACAAAAAATCTTGATGATGGAAGCCGCCTACAAACGGCATGTGGAAAAAATTAACAAAGACGCCAAGGCACCGACGAAATTTACCCACACCATCGTCAGCCCCGTCGGCGCGCATTATTACCTCGGCGGCCCGCAACAGGCGCGCCCGCCGGAAGGCAAGTTCAAACCCGGTACGCGCGTCAAGTTGGTGCGCAATGCAGGCAGCTACTCTGTCGTGCAAAGCGAATCCGGCATCACCGCTCACGTCGCCACGGCGGCGTTGAAGAAACTCACCAAGTGATGCGAGTCGGCATTATTGGCGGCGGCCTCATGGGGCGTGAAGCGGCATCCTGTTTCGGACGGTGGTTTGCGCTGCAGGATTTCCCCGTGCGCGCGGAGCTCACCGCCGTGTGCGATCTTCGCGAGGATTTGCTCGAGTGGTTCGGCCAAGTACCCACCGTGCAGCTCCGCACCCAAGACCATCACGAACTACTCGCCAGCGAAAATGTCGACATCGTGTACGTCGCCGTGCCGCATCATTTGCACGAGCAACTTTACTGTGAGGTGCTCGCCGCCGGCAAAGATTTGCTCGCCGAGAAACCCTTCGGCATCGACCTCGCCGCCTCCCGCCGCATTCGCGATTCCGCCCAAGCCTCTGGCCGCTTCGTGCGCTGTAGTTCGGAATTCCCCTTCGCCCCCGGCGCGCAGCGCGCTATTGATTACGTACAATCCGGCGCGCTCGGTCGTGTGCTGGAAATCCATTCGGGATTTTTGCACAGCAGCGACCTCGACCCCGACAAGCCCGCCAACTGGAAACGCCACTCCAAAACCTGCGGTGAAATCGGCGTGATGGGCGACCTCGGCATGCACACCGTCCACATCCCCTTTCGCCTCGGCTGGAACCCGCGGCGCGTTTTCGCCCAACTCCAA
>CAZJRV010000105.1:4548-9901 GCA_964548235.1 uncultured Verrucomicrobiota bacterium | reverse complement strand
GCCGTAACCCCCTCTGTTTCGGCATCGTACCCCCACAGATGGCAGCCATTGAGGCAGAGAATTTGACGCGCGTTTATCGCGTTGGAGATGGGGAGGTACGGGCCTTGGATGGCCTGAGCCTTTCGGTGCCGGCGGGTGAACTGGCGGCGGTGGTGGGGCCGAGTGGTTCGGGCAAGAGCACACTTCTGGCGTTGTTGGGCGGGCTGGACACCGCCACGGCGGGGCGCGTGAGCGTGCACGGGGAGGCGCTGGAAACGAAGTCGGCCGATGAACTGGCGGCGTATCGGCGAGACTCGGTGGGGTTCATTTTTCAAGATTTCTTTTTGCTGGGGCACCTGACGGCGGAGGAAAATGTAGAGGTGCCGTTGAAACTCGCCGGGATGGAGCGTACCGAACGCCGCATACGCGCGCGGGAATTGATTGAACTGGTGGGGCTGGGCCATCGTGGTGGGCATTTGCCGAATCAACTATCCGGCGGCGAACGCCAGCGGGTGGCCATCGCGCGCGCACTTTCCAATCGGCCCAAACTGGTGCTGGCGGATGAGCCCACGGGGAATCTCGATGAAAAGATTGGCCAGGAAATCATCGAAATTTTGGTGAAACTTAATGCGGACCAAAAAATGACGATGTTGCTAGTGACGCATAATCCACTGGTGGCCGATCGTACGCAACGGCAGTTCCGGCTGGGCAGTGGGAAATTGATTGAGGAGACAGTGAAGCCATGAGAACGCGCGACTTGTTCCATGACGTGTTCCTGAACCTGACGCGCAAAAAAATGCGCACGGCGTTAACGATGGTAGGCGTGATCATCGGCGCGTTGGCGGTGGTCACCACGGTTTCGCTCGGGCACGGGCTTTCGTTTTTCCTGGATCAACAGGTGCGTGCGGTGGCCAATCCGCTGACGGTGGAGGCGTGGCCAAAGAAAGGCGGCAGCCCCAACCGGGCCGCACGCGGGATGTTCAAGAACATCGGCAAGGCACCGCAGGAAATCAAGAAGGACAAGGAGGACGAGTTTTTTGGTGCGCTGAAAATCAAGACCATCGAAAATGAAACGGTGGAAGCAATGCGCAAGATCGACGGCGTGGAACGCGTGCAACCGAAAGTGTTCGTGCTGGCGCGCTCGGTGCAGCTCGATGATGACGCGCGCGAGTTTGACACCATCGTGGTGCCGTGGATCGATGCTGGGCCGCAGGTGCTGGCCACCGGTCCGGGGTTCTCTGCGGTGGACGCGCACGAGTGCATTATTTCCGAAGCCTACCTGGAATCGCTGGGCCTGGATGAGCATGAAGATTTGATGGGCCGCATGGTCACCATCCGCGTAACCGAACACCCGATGTTCGCACTGGTGGGGCGTGGAGGGCTGGATTCATCGGCATTGGAAAAATTTCAGGAGATTGCAACGCTGCTGAAAGATCCGCCGAAGAACAGGGTGAAAATGGTATTCAGCTTATTCATGCTGCTGCGCGATCTGGCGACTTCCGAGGAAATCAAAGCCATGGCCAAGCCGGAGGGTGAACCGGTGGAGTTCCGCGCCAAGGTGGTGGGCATCTCCAAGAAAGGACTGCTCACCAACATCGCCTACGTGCCCGATGGCTTTGCGATGGAGATGGGTCGCGTGCTGTTCAACAACGATGAAATGTACACCGAGAAAAACTGGGGCATGGGAATGGTGCTTTTGGCCAAAACCAAGGAGGACGTGCCGCGCGTCAAGGCCGCCGTGAAGGAGATGGGATTCCGCGCGCACACGATGGAGGATCTCATCGGCAAACTGCACGAGTTTTTTGCCACCCTGCAAAGCATATTGATCCTCTTCGGCAGCATCGCATTTTTCGTGGCCACGTTTTCCATCGTGAACACCCTGCTGATGGCCGTTGTAGAGCGCAAACGTGAGATTGGCGTGCTGCAGGCGCTCGGCGCCACCCGCGGCCACATCCTAAAAATGTTCGCCTGCGAAGCCGCCGCCATTGGATTCCTCGGTGGCGTGCTCGGCGGTGCCATCGGTTGGGCAATCGCGCAGGCCGGCAACGTCTTGTCCCGCCACACATGGGGCCACATCATTGGCTCGGCGGATTTGTTCGTGCTGCCCGGCTGGCTGTTTCCCGTGCTGCTGATTTTCACCACGCTGCTTGGCCTAGCCGCCGGTGTCTACCCCGCCTGGCGCGCCTCTCGGCTCGACCCAGTGGCGGCGTTGCGGTATGAATAAATTGAACACGGATATTCACGATATTCAGATTTTATTTTTTTCATCCTGAATATCGTGTCCAACTGTGTTAAAAAATAGTTTCAATTTTTTCTATAATATTGTTTTTCATATGAGCATTCCTATTTTTCAAGTCGATGCCTTTGCTTCCGCGCCTTTCACGGGCAATCCGGCGGCGGTTTGTCTTCTGGAAACAGAAGCCAATGCCGATTGGATGCAGTCGGTGGCGGGGGAGATGAATCTTTCGGAGACTGCGTTTGTTTCGCCGCGCGAAGATGGCTTCGGACTGCGGTGGTTCACACCGGTGTCGGAGGTGGATTTGTGCGGGCATGCCACGCTGGCCAGCGCGCACGTGCTTTGGGAAACCGGGCGGTTGGACGAAAGTGCGGTTGCCAAATTTCATACCCGCAGTGGCTTGCTGACGGCGGGGCGCGCGGGAGATTGGATTGAACTGGATTTTCCCGCCACGCCTGGCGAACCCATCGAGGCCCCGGCGGGGTTGTTGGATTTGCTGGGCAGCGTGCCGAAGTTTGTCGGCCGTACCCGATTTGATTTATTGCTGGAGCTGACGGATGCGGAGGAGTTGCGCGATTTGAACCCGGACTTCGTCGGCTTGAGCAGTTTGCCGGTTCGCGGATTCATTGTCACCGTACTGTCCGATGTGCCGAAGTACGATTTTATTTCGCGCTTTTTTGCGCCCGCAGCGGGCATCAACGAAGACCCGGTCACCGGCTCGGCGCATTGCGCGCTGGCGCCGTATTGGGCGGAGCGATTGGGCAAAAACGAAATGACCGCCTTCCAAGCCTCGGCGCGTGGCGGCGTGGTGAAAGTGAAATTGGGCGCCGACCGTGTGCTGCTACGCGGCCAGGCGGTGACGGTGCTGCGCGGGGAGTTGGCAATTTCTTAAAAGACAGGTGATCGCAGTTGGTACCGGACTCAATCCTTGTCTTTGTATTGCCTCATCATCCCAAAAATCTTATTCAGGATTTTGGTGCGTTCTTCTGCCGCGGATTTTGGGAACACCGCAACTGGCCCGGAATCGGTGCGGTATAGGTAGATGCTAAATTTGTCATTGTAATAATTGGGCAATGGGTGCCGGGCTCTTTCTTGATTGGAAAGAGAATAAGAGCGTGGCCCATCAATGTTCGGGGTATCCCTAAATTTTTTTAATCGCCGCATCCCGCTTCGCCTTCAGCTCAAGATATTGTTGGTCGGTCATACGGGGCTTGAACACTATGGAAATAATATAGTCATTCTTGAAACCGTGCTTCAGCCCATACTCCTCCCAGCCGCCGTCCGATTGAGAGTTTGAATTGGAGCCGATGGGAAGGCTCGGAATGAAGCCTCTATTGATGGTGCCCATAAGGGTCAATTGCTCGTCACGGGTAATGACGATGGATCTGCCGTCCGATTTCAGGGTCCACCCCTTCGGCAAATCCTGACGCAAGACTTTTGCGATCTGATCGGGGAAAATCAGTTTGGGTTGTTCTCCAGCCTGAACCGTGCCAGCAAACAGAATCCAAGCCGCCATCAAATTGAATGTCTTATTCGTTGGTTGATAATTATTTTTTCAGTGCATTCGGGTCAATGGAAGATTGTTAACACACTAATGCCGACTCAAATACAGTCCCGCCTTGGAGGGATGAACTTGCGAGTCAGCCGCTACCCAATCACATCCAGAATCACTTTCCCGTGCACATCGGTCAATCGCAAATCACGGCCGCCTTGGCGGTATGTCAGCGCCTCGTGATCCACGCCCATCAAGTGCAGCACCGTTGCCCATAAATCATAAACGTCGCATTTGTTCTCAATGGCGTGGTAGCCGAGTTCGTCGGTGGCGCCGTACACCGTGCCGCCCTTCGTGCCGCCGCCGGCGAGCCACACGCTGTAGCCGTAAGGGTTGTGGTCGCGCCCGTTGGCGCCTTGCGAGAAAGGCGTGCGGCCAAATTCACCGGCCCAAATCACGAGCGTGTCCTTGAGTAAACCGCGACCTTTCAAATCCTTGAGCAACCCGCCGATGGGCTGATCCACTTGCCGCGCCATGTTTTCGTGACCGCCTTTTAGATTGCCGTGTTGATCCCACGGATTGGGGCCTTGGCCGCCGCCCATTTTTTCGGGAAGGCAACTCAGCTCCACAAACCGCACGCCCCGCTCCACCAGCCGTCGCGCGAGCAGGGCTTGGTGCCCGTACGCCGCCGTCACGCCATTGGGCGAATCCATGCCGTACATTTTTTTCGTGGCCGCCGTCTCGCCACGGAGGTCGCACAACTCCGGCACTGCGGTTTGCATGCGATAAGCCGTTTCGTAATTGCGAACCGCTGCTTCCACATCATTATCGCCGCCAATCTTTTTAATAAAATTCGTGTCCAGCCCTTTCACAAATTCCAACCGCGACCGCTGCGCCGCGTCCGCCTCGCGCGGCTGGATGTTCCGCACCGCCGGCTGCTTGTCGCCCACGATAATGCTGCCCTGATTTTCCGCCGGCAAATAGCCATTGCTGAACAACCCCACGCCGCCGTGCGGCACCTTCGCCCCGCCCGCCTGCAGCACCACAAAGCCCGGCAGATTTTCATTCTCCGTGCCCAACCCGTACGTCATCCACGCGCCCGCCGAGGGATGCCCCATGAACGGCATGCCCGTGTGAAACGCATAATTGCCCTGCGCGTGCTCGTTTACCTTGCTCGTTAGCGAGCGGATCACCGCCAACTCATCCGCGCTCTCCGCCACGTGCGGAAACAAACTGCTCACGGGCAGCCCGCTCTGGCCATATTTTTTAAAAGTAAACGGCGAGGCCATCACGTTGCCGTTATTATTAAACTGCGTCCGCAAAATCTTCACCGGCATCGGCTTCCCGTGCAGCGCCTTGAGCTTCGGCTTTGGATCGAACGTATCCACCTGCGACGCCCCGCCGGACATATAACAAAGAATCACATGCTTCGCGGCCGGCGTAAAATGCGGCTTCCGCGCCGACCCTGCAAATGCCGGGCTCGCCATCAACCCCTGCAATGCCATCAGCCCAAACCCCGTCGAGCATTGCGCGAGCATTTGGCGGCGGTTTAGTAAATTTGTTTTCATGGTTTTTTAATTCACCACAGAGGCACAGAGAATGAATGATAGGGCGGTTTCTCCGAAAGCGCTCGGAGAGCACGCCCT
>CAZJRV010000105.1:0-4538 GCA_964548235.1 uncultured Verrucomicrobiota bacterium | reverse complement strand
AGAGAATATTTTATAATTAATCTCTCTGTGTCCTCTGTGCCTCTGTGGTAAAAATTTCATCGCACGTAAATAAATTCTTTCAAATTAAACATCGCCTGTGCCAGGTCACGCCAGGGATCGGGCGCAGCAGCGCCGGTCTTTTCCAAAGAGGTCATTTCGGCATTTAATTTTTTTAGTGAGGCGGTCAAATCTTCAAGCTGTTTGCGCTGCGCAGCGGTCATCGCGGCGAGCATTTCTTTTTCGGAAATATATTTCGGATTGCCACCGGCGGAGGCGAGCACTTCTGCGGGATTCAGCGCGCGATCGTACAAGCGCGCTTTCAGTAATTTGGCGGAGAGCATGCGGCCCGCGCCAGAGCCGGTTCCGTGTCGGAGGCCGAAGATGACTTCTGAACTTCCAGCAGCGAAGGATTGCAGGCTCATTTTGTACGGGCGGCCATAAGGTCTGCCGTTGCGATAGCCCGTGATGGTGCCGTCTGTTTTGTAAACGATGGCCACGTGAACGGGTTGAGTTTCTTTTTCGGCGGGGCCATTGAACGACTGTGTGCGCTTGAAATTATTGCTTCCGGCCAGCCAATGGCCTGATTGTTTTTCAGCAAAAACAATGGAGTCAAATAGAACGCCGTTGCGCGTTTGCACGGTCATCACGCCGCCGCCGCGTTGGGTGAGGTGGCTCAATTGCACCCACGCCTCGAGCGTCTTGGCGCGGAGCGGTTTGGCAAGCGGCGCGCTGCGGGCGAAGGCGGTGCGGCCATCGAGAACGAGCGCGCCGTTTTCAATCTTCGCGCCGCCGATGAGGCTCAAGTTCATTTTCCCGATTTGATCCTCGGTGCCCTTGCTGAAATCCCACGCGGCAAACGGCTTGGGCCCGGCGGGTTTGGGTTCGCCGTTTTGCTGCTTGCGCGCGGCCAGCAGTCGCTTGCGAACCGGCCCGCGAATGGCGGCCACTATTGCGTTGGCGGCATCGAGGCGTTCGCGCACGGCTTGCATTTTTTTCCGCGCGACGAGTTGGCGTCCGCTGGCGCTTTGGAGAAAATTTTTCGCGCTGGCGATTTCACGCACAGTGGGCTGACGGTTGAGGGTCAATTGAAACAGACGCCGAATTTGTGCCGCCGGAGTTTTCAATTTTTTATCACTGCGCACGCGTTGGGCAAGGCGGCCGGCGAGGGTGATGACGAAGGGATCGTTCATCAGCGTGAGCGATTGCGCGGGCACGTTGGTCTCATCGCGTCGGCCCTTGGCGGTGGCGGGGACGGGCATGTCGAACACGGAAAGGAACGGGTCGAGGTTGTTGCGGATGACGCGCACGTAAAGACTGCGGCGATTGGTATTGAAGGCGTCCGAGCCGCCGTGCGGGGCGCGTTCGAGCGAACCGCTGGCTTGCAGCATGGCATCGCGGATGGCTTCGGCTTCGAGGCGGCGCAAGTGAGCGCGGGCGAGCAGTTGGTTGTCCGCATCGGCATCGCGCGTGGCGGCGGTGCTGACGGCGCTGAGCTGAAATGTACGCGTGAGGGCGAGTTCACGGATGAGTTTTTTTAGCGACCAACCCTCGCTGACAAATCGCGTGGCAAGGTAATCGAGCAACTCAGGATGCGTGGGCAGCGCGCCGAGTTTGCCAAAATTATCCGGCGTGGCCACGAGCCCGCGGCCAAAGAGATGATGCCATACGCGGTTGACGATGACGCGGGCGACGAGTGGATTGTCCGCCTGTAGCATCGCCTCGGCCAATTCGCGTCGGCCGGAATAGTGCGTCTTGAATGGCTTCGCATCAAACGCCTCAAGAAACCGGCGCGGGACGACTTCGTCAGGTTGCTTATGATCGCCCCGCACAAAGAGCGGCATGTCGCGCGCGTCGCCCTCCACGAGTCCCGGCGCGCGTTGCGGCACGGGCACGGCGGCCTCGAGCTTGCGATAGGCGGCGGCGAGCTGGGCGGCATCGGGCGCGGTGGCCAGCGTGTTGGACAGCCCGTTGGCGCGCAGGAAGTGATTGAGAAAATTTGCCTTAAAATCGCTCATCTCATTATTGGCGAAGGACTCAATGCAATCGCGCAGCGTGGCGGCGTACTTGGCGGCCAACGCCGCGCGGTCAGCGGGATCGGCGCCGGTGAACAGCGGCAGGATGTTCTCCACCGCCTCATCGCGCGGGGCGGGTTGGCCGGGCTTGAGCACCATCGCCTCGGTCACGCCGAACCACGAGTTGGCGTTGCCGCTGGCGAGCGTCGCCTGTTCGCCGGCGGTGGTGATCTCGAGATGCGCATCATCGCCTTCCCAGTACTTGAGGTTCCACTGGCGCCACTGCCAGTTGGCGTGGTTGATGCGGGCGGTGGGATACACGGTGCCGCTGCGCGTGTAGTTTTGAATGACGTATCGCGACATCACGTTGCCGCCTCCGCGCACGCGAAACCAAATCGTCTCGTTCGGCCCAATGCGAAACCGCGGCGAACCCAGCCAGCCCGTGTGCTTGTCCGAAAGCAGATGCGTGTAAATGCCGGAGGGCAGAATGTCGCCGATCAATCGGTCGCCCTTGGGCATCACGCGAAACTGCCCCGCCAGACTTCCCGCCGGCTGATCCAGCCCCATGCCATTGCCGTTCTGCACCCAAGCCAGCGCTGCGCCACGCCGGAAATCCCAATGCTGTGCGTACTTGCGCGTGCGCTGCGTTTCCCAACGCGCAAAGCTCGCCTTCATGTCCGCCTTCAACTGCGCCCATGTTTGCTGGAAGTCCTCCCCCTCCGCGGCCCGGAGGCGATGCCAAGCGTGCAGCGGATCGGCGTTGTCCTTCGCTTGGTCGATGGCGGCCATCAAGGCGCCCTCGGGCTTTTGCAGTCGCTCGGCAAATTGATCCACTTCCGCCAGCCATTGCTTGGTTAATGCGGCGCGGATGTCGGCCTTCAACTTTTTCATGTCCGCCACGTGCAACGTCTGCCGCGCGGGCGAGTCCACATTAATCGTCGCAGGGCGGGTGCTGGTCATAATGCTATAAAACGCGTGGTAATCTTTTTGGCTAATGGCATCAAACTTATGATTGTGGCAGCGCGCGCACGAAACGGTGAGGCCGAGAAAAGCTTTTGAGACGACATCGATTTGATCCTCGGTGGTGCGGACGAGTTCGTCGAGCGCGTCGGTCGGCGCGAAGCCCTGCAGGAAAAACCGATAATGCGCGGGGCCGATGGCCGATTCGTTGAGGCCGAGCTTGGCGTTCACGCGCGGCTTGGGCAGTAGGTCACCGGCGATGTGCTCGCGCAGAAGTTGGTTATACGGCACGTCAGCGTTCAGCGCGCGGATGAGATAATTGCGGTACTGCGCCGCGTGCGGAATGCGCGGGTCGCCCTCGCTGCCGAGCGACTCGGCGTAGCGCACCCAATCCATCCAATGCCGCGCCCAACGCTCGCCAAAATGCGGCGAAGCCAACAGCCGGTCGACAGCATTTTCGATTGCCGATTGCCGATTGACGGCCGCAGCCTTCGTGAACGCAAGTGTCTCTTCCGGCGTGGGCGGCAAGCCGGTGAGGCCGAAGGAGAGGCGGCGGATTAAAATTTCGGGTTTAGCGTCAGGCGCGGGTTTGAGATTTTGTTGCGACCATTTGGCTTGGATGAATTTGTCAATGTCCGTCGCAGCCCAATTGCCTTTCACCTTCGGCGGTTTGGCATCGCGGATGGGCTGGAAGCTCCACCATTTTTTGCGGCGCTCGAGCGTCGTTTCCCACGAAGTGGCCTTGGCGATTTGTTCTTTCGTGGGCGGCTTCAATCGCGGGTCGGGCGCGCCCATCGCAATCCATCGCTCAAAATTTTTGATCACCGCCGCCGATAGCCTCGGCCCGTCCTTCGGCATTTTCAGATCCTTTTCCTGATGCCTCAGCACGCGCAACAACAAGCTCCCCTCCGGCTTGCCCGGCGCGAACAACCGCCCGCTGTCACCGCCCGCCATCCAGCCACCGCGCCAGTCCAACACCAAATCGCCCTTCGCCTTGCCACCACTGTTATGGCATTCGTAACAACGCTCCGCCAACACCGGCCGGATATTCTTTTCAAAAAATTCCAACTGAGCCGCCGTCGGTGCGCCCAAGGCGAAAGTCGCCGAAAGCCCGAACCAAAGAGGAATGATTTTCAGGAAACTCCGCATCGCCGTTGATTACACGGCAGCAAGCCAATTTGCTCAACCACAAAGGTCAGAGATCCGCTTCGGTCAAACCCGCAATTTTCATTTGCGATTTGAGGAGGCCGATTTTCAACGGGCGATTGCCGTGAATGGGAATGACAACGCGTTCGCGTTGCCCGGATTTTTTGAAAATGTGGTGACTGCCCTGAACGCGGGCCAACCACCAACCATGCTTTTCCACAGCCCGGGCAAGTTGTTTGCCCGTGACTTGTTTCACACGGCCACCACAATGACTTTGGAGGGGGTGCTGATTTCGCCATCCGGCTCGCCCGCCGCCAGCCAGCCTTCGATGGCTTCGCGGAGGTTGGCATTCAACTCATCCAGCGTCTCTCCTTGAGTAACACAACCAGGCATTGATGGCACCTCTGCCCAGTATCCGCC
>CAZJRV010000104.1:0-9947 GCA_964548235.1 uncultured Verrucomicrobiota bacterium | reverse complement strand
GTGGTGCACCGGATTTTTTCGCGCAACACGTTGAAGGATTTCTTTTTCCGCAACGTGAACATGACGCAGGACGAGGATGATGCGCTGGCGGAAAATCCGGATTTTTGGGAAATGATCGATGAAGCGGCCCTTGCCTCGCGAGAGGAAGCCTAGCCTTTTTCCTCGCCCAGCTCGACGTTCCAGTAGGCGACATCGATGAAGTGCTTCCAGCTTTCGTGCGTTTTCACGCCAAAACTCACCTGAATGAACGGTCGCCATTTTGGCTTGCGCGGCTTGCTGATGAGGTGCAGCCCGGCCTCGCGCGGGGTGCGGTTGCTTTTGCGGGTGTTGCAGGGGATGCACGAGCACACAATATTTTCCCAATTGGTGGGGCCGCCGCGGTCACGCGGGATGACGTGGTCGAGATTGAGATCGCGCCGATCGAACCGCCCACCGCAGTATTGGCAGGTATTTTTATCGCGCTCAAAAATATTGTGACGGGTAAACTTTACTTCCTGACGCGGAAACCGGTCATAGCCCAGCAGCAAAATCACGCGTGGAATGCGCAGGCGAAAGGATACCGCTGCAATGGAGTCCGGATGCGGCTCGGCCTCGGAAAAATCCTGCCATTCGCCAAAACTGAAAGTCTGGAAGCCGTCGGCGTCATCATTGTAAACCACCTGCGCGTGCCCGGTGAAGAGCAGGCCCACGGCACGGCGCACCGAGCAGACATTCACCGCCTGCCAAAGGCGGTTGAGCACGAGCACGGGCTGGTTCAGCGGCAAACTCACAACGCCCAAGGGTAGCAATTTGCGCCGCCGGATGTCAACCGGCGTGCCCCGGGGATGCCGGTGCGCAATGGAAATGCTTGCATTGCCCGGCCACATCTGCCAGAGTGACCGCGATGAGGGGGTGGGGATTCAGTTTCATTTTTGGGGTAATCCTGTCTGGATCGGCATGGGCCGGAGGTTTGCCCAATGATGAATATCACAATGCCTATTCCCTCTATTCCGATGGGCTCGTGTTAGCGCGAACCGGCGCAAAAGAAAAAGCACTGAGCAATTTCGTCGATGGGCGCCGGAAACTGGAAATGATTTCCCGCCAGCACACAACCTGGAATCCTGTGGTGGTGAAAAGTTTGCTTGGGAAAATTGATGCGGAAATCATTCCGCTTGCCCGTTCGCTGGGCATTACCCCGGCGCAAATCATCGGCAATGCCCAACCCAAGGCGCCGGCCCAGCCGTTACCCGCACAGAATTGGGAAATCCGGTTTGCAAAATTGCAGGAAGAAAAGCGCCTCACCGAACAAAATTTTGCCAAGCTCCACGAAGCAAACCTGCTTGCCCAACGCAAATGGGCCGAAGCAGAAAAAGCCGCGGATCGAGCGCAAAATCAGTTGCGCGAAGCCCTCGCCGCTCGGCCCAAGTCCGCCGATCCCCGGCTTTACGCCAAGGTGCGCGGCGAAAACGAAAAGCTCCAAAGCGAAAAAGACAAGCTCGATGCAGACCTGAATTATCTGCGCACGCAGGCTTTGCGCAGTGAGAAATTGTATATAGAGGCGCTGGCGGCGAATCACCGGCTCAAGGAAGAAATCGCCCGCCTTCACGCCCGGCATACACCCAGCTCGACCCCTGCCGATGATCGCGCCGCCTTGCTCCAGCGCATTCGGCAGTTGGAATCCGACAATGAAAGAATGCGCGAACTGCTCACTGACCCTACGCGCAAACCCTGACAATCAATCATGCGCATCACCGGCGGTCAATGGGCCGGCCGCACCCTCAATGTGCCACCCGGCCTGGGCGTCCGGCCCACGCCCGACAAGGTCCGCCAAGCCATCTTCAACAGCCTCGGCCCGTGGATCGAAAACTGCTCCGTACTCGAGCTCTTCGCCGGCAGTGGCGCGCTTAGTTTGGAATGCCTCAGCCGCGGTGCCGCCTCCGCAGTTGCCGTGGAGAAAAGTGCCAAGCACGCAAATTTCATACGCCGCAACTCAAATGGCTTGGAAACCAAAGTGGACGTGCGAGTGCAATGCGCGTTGCAAGCGGTGAAGCAGCTGGCCGAGGCGGGACGCGCTTTTGACTTTGTTTGTGCCGATCCGCCGTATGGCGACAAAACCCTACCCGGCAAACGCTCCGAAAGCTGGGCACAAAAACTTCTGGATGAACCTGCCTTGGTGAAAATTCTAAACCCCGAAGGCCGTCTGCTCATCGGCCACACCAAACGCGATACCGTGGAAATTCCTGCCCCATGGCGCGAGCACAAAACCCTCAAGCACGGCGACACGTGGATTCGGATCTTGGTTCGGTAAAAGGTAAAGCAAGGTAGGGTTCGCTTTCCGAGCGAACCGCGGCCGCCACGGAGAGGCGACCCTACCGCTACCGCAATTTGGAAAGCGCCCCCACTGTCGCAATCATCGGGTAGAGCTTTTCAAAGTACCAAAGCTTGGCGAAGTAAAATCCAATCGGTGAGGGCTTCGTCCATACACCGGATTCCACTTGTTCGACCAGCCACGTGGCCCCTCGGTCGCGGGCAGTTTCCAGCGCGGCCTGCGCGTCGAGGTCGTTTTCGCTGACGCCCGAGAGGGCTTCCAGCGCGAGGGCGGTTTCCTCGATGGAGGGCTCGCCGCCCTTGAAGCCGCCCCATGCGCCGTCTTTGCGTTGCAATTCGAGCAGGGCATTTTTGCCGTGCGTTACGCGCAATGCGCCGCCGGGGAGGGCTTGTTGCGCGGGTTCATTGAGGGCGAGCAGCACCTTGGCGGTGCCGTAGGTCCAGTTGATTTCATCCGGTGCGTGCTGGTTGCCAAACCACAGTGGTGCCCAGCCATCCATCCCCGTGCCCTCGCTTTGGGCAAGGAATCGGGTGGCGCGACGGATGGCTTCATCAATGCGCGGTGCAAGGCCGGGCAATTCTTCGCGCCACGCGAGCCACGCGCGGAGGGTGTGCGCGGAGAGGTCCGGGCTGGAGCGGTCAAAGGGCAGGTTGCTCCAACCGCGGCAAAAAGTGGGAATGCCGCCATCGCGGTTTTGCAAATCGAGCAGCCACGTGCAACCGAGCTGCGCGGCTTCGCGGGTGGCGTCGGAAATGTTGCCCAGATTTTTCAATGCGATCAATGCGCCGGGGGTATCATCGGCATCGGGCACGCCACCGGGAAGGGGCGTCCAAGCCCAGCCGCCTGGCGCGGCGAGGGTGTAGGGGTGCACCTCGCGGTATTGCTGCGCTAGGAGCCAATCGCGGATGGGCGCGCGGTCTGGTTTTGGGAGTGCGTCGCCAAGCGCGTTGACCGCCAGCGTGGTGACCCACGTGGCGAGGTTTGTATCGATGGGCCAACTGCCGTCGGGACGGGCAGAGGCTTTCAAAAATTCAGCGCCTTTTTTTGCAACGGGATGATTTGCGAGTCCACAGCCCGCAAGGCTCATGGTGACGAAACTCGTGAGCGGCGTGGCTTCGAGGAAACCTCCATTGCTCGGCTGGACGCGCTCAAGAACTTTCAGCGTTTTTTGGCGCGTGGCATCGCGGAGGATGCGCGTGATGGGGTTCCACGTGGGCCGATGATGATGGCGGCATTGGCCGATGGCGATGAGCGCGGGCAACGCGTAGCTCACCACCGGCAGGTGCAGCGTTGCAAACCAGCTTTGCGGCAGCGCGGCCAGCTCGAACGGCAGCGGCAGAACATCACGCCAATCTACTCTGCCGGCCAGCGCGCAATGGGTGAGGATGGGCACGGAGAATGTGCGATCCTTGCCGTAACGGGCGATGATGGTGGACGCGAGTTTTTCGGGCGTGGTGCTGCCGGCGCCCTTCGTTAGCCACGCTTCGGCGGCGGCCACGGTGGGGGCATATTTTTCCGGCGAATTATTGAACGCGGCCCAGCAGAGTGTGGTGGTGGAAATGTTGCTCTTGGAAAGAATGGTGTCGCCCCAACCGCCGTCGGGGTTGGCGTGGGCGGCGAGCCAATCGAGGCCGCCCTTTATATAAGAGGAATGATCGGCATTGGTTTGGTTTTGAATTTGCTGCAGCGCGACGATGGCAGTGGCGGTGGCCAGTGCGCTGCTGGAAAGTTCGCCTTCCCAATGGCCGGCGGCATTGCGTTCGGCGAGGAGTGCGGTGCGGGCAGTGTCCAGCGCGGCATCGAGTCTGGAGGGGTCGAGGCTCATTCGTTTTGGGTAGGGCGGTTTCTCCGATACCGCTTTGATGGTAGCCCGGGCCGGTGGCCCGGGCCCGGACCATCGGTCCGGGCTACAGGCGCGCTCGGAGAGCACGCCCTACCTTGCGTGCCTTTGGGGGCGTGTGGGATCATTGAGTGTTGTCATCGTTGGATTGGCGTTTTTCTTTGAAGAAAGTTTGGAGGAGGCTGCGGCAGTCGGGTTCCATCACGTTGGAGGTGATTTCGCACGCGTGGTTGAGTGTTGGGAATTGCAGAAGATTCATCGCGCCACCGGCTGCGCCGCCTTTGGGATCGGCTGCGCCGAAGACGACGCGGTCGATGCGGCAATGGATGAGCGCGCCAGCGCACATGGGGCAGGGTTCTTTGGTGACGTAAAGGGTGCAGCCGGTGAGGCGCCAATCGCCCACGGCGGCCTCGGCGGCGGTGAGGGCGATCATCTCAGCGTGTGCGGTGGCGTCCTTAAGGAGTTCGACTTGGTTCCACGCACGGGCAATCACCGCGCCCTCGCGAACGACCACCGCGCCCACGGGCACTTCATCCGCTTCGTAGGCTTTGACCGCCTGGCGGATGGCGTCCTGCATAAAATATTCGTCGGTCACTAAGGGTTGAGGGTTGAGGGTTGAGGGTTGAGTGAGGATTGCTCGAGTGTCCATTCGTCCGGCTTGTCTTTTGCGCAATGGCAATGGGCGGCGAAGAAGCCGCCGCGATGTTGCCAGAAGAGGGGCCAGATTTGTTCGCGGTCAGTGCCGGGGAGCGGGAGGGTTTCGAGATCGTCGCGGGTGGCGAAATGGAATGCGCCTTCTTCGTGTTTGGGCGGCAGCGCGGTGAGGCGCGGTTTGATTTCAAAGAGAAACATCAGCCAATGGGCGTTGCCTTGGTAGCCGTGTTCGCTGATGACGCCGGTGAGTTGGAGGTCCGCTGGGGTGAGGTGGAGGCCGGTTTCTTCGTGGGCCTCGCGGATGGCGCAGGCGTGGGGGCTTTCGCCGGTGTCGGTTTGCAGTTTACCGCCGGGTGGGCTGTAGCAGCCGCGGTTGGGTTCGTGGTTGCGATGGATCAGCAGCACGCGGCCGTCTTCGTGGAAGGCGTACAAGAGCGTGGCGATTCGATACGGCAACGGCATTCGGCAGTGAAGCAACGGGGCGGTTGGTTTCCGAGTTATTTTTTTGGCTGTGGATTTTTGAACGGCGCGCTGTGAGTAACTTGCCCTTGGCTCCGGCGCGTGCGGCTGCAATACCCGCCGCGACGTTTGGAACGCACTCCTCTTTTCTCAATGAAAAACGAGAAGCTCATAACCCTTTTACGAATCTTAGGAGTCGGGGTATGCCTGTATCTTTTCCTGATCGGCATCGGTGGAATGGGTGCGGCATTCAAGGGGGAGTTTGCAAAAACCGCCGCCAAACTGCTCGAAGCCACGAAGTCGCCCATCGTGGGATTGTTCATTGGCATCCTCGCCACCACCATTGTGCAAAGCTCGTCCACCACCACCAGCCTCATCGTGGGCCTTGTGGCGGCGGGGGCGGTGTCCTTGGACGGCGCGATTTTTATGGTAATGGGCGCCAACGTGGGCACCACCGTCACGGCCAAGATTGTGTCGCTCGGGCATATCACGCGGAAAGCGGAATTCCGAAGAGCCTTCGCGGCGTCATCGGTGCACGACACATTTAACTTTATCACCGTGGCCGTTTTGCTGCCGCTGGAATATCAGTTTCACATTCTGAAAAACGCGGCGGGATATCTTGGCACTGTTTTCATTGATGTCACAGGCGTGACGAAGCCGGAAAATTACATCAAAAAAGCCACCCAACCCGTTATCGAATGGCTGAGAACCACGTTGGACAGTGATTTGTGGCTGTTGATTGTGGCGGTGATGATTACTTTTTTCATGCTGTTTGCCATCGTGAAGCTGCTGCAAAGCCTTGTGCTAAAAAAACTGGAGGCATTTTTCGATGCGTACTTGTTCCGCAATACCGCAATCGCATTCATGGTGGGCTTGTGCCTCACGGTACTGGTGCAGAGCAGTTCCATCACCACCAGCCTCATCGTCCCGCTGGCGGGCGCTGGCGTGTTGCGCCTGCCGCAAATTTTCCCTTTCACCGTTGGCGCCAACATCGGCACCACCATCACCGGATTGCTCGCCGCTTTGGCTGCCGCCAGCGCGGTGACAGTGCTGCCCGGACAGCAGATGCCCGAAGAAGTGGTGGCCGGTGCCACGGTGGCGTTTGCGCATTTGCTTTTTAATCTGGCCGGCGCGTTGATTTTTCTGCCCTTTGCGCCCATCCGCGCATTGCCCGTGAAGTTCGCTGAATGGCTTGCGGAGCTTTGCCTCAAAAACCGTGTGATCCCCATTGTCTTTATCGTGCTCGTGTTTTATTTAATCCCGCTGGTAGTCACGTGGACTACCATTGCGGCGGCGTTCAAAAAGTAGTAAGGTACACCCATGTGGAATGAAATCATCAGTGTCTTCAAGAAAGACAACCTATATCAACAGGCCTTTGACGAGGCGTGCGAGATGCTCGAGACGGACGGCAAAATGTACGCCGCCTCGGTGGAATCGTTGCGCAAATCGGATTCGGCCGACATCGAGCTGGATATTTATGGCCTCGATAAAGAGGTCAACCGTTCCGAGCGTGATGTACGCAAAAAGGTGATGAAGCACCTGATGCTCTCGGGCGACACGCAGCTCAATTCCGGCCTCGCGCTGGTGAGTGTGGTGATCGATATCGAGCGCATCGGCGATTACACCAAGAATATTTACGACCTCGCCCGCAGCCATCCCAAACGGCTGAAGGCGGGCAGCCTCGAGGGTAAGTTATGCGAAGTGGAGGCGCACATCGCGCAGGTGTTCGAGCGCGCCGCCAGAGCCTTTAAGGAAGGTGATGAAAATTTGGCCCGACAGGTGATGGAAGAATACAAAGAGGAAATCTCAACCGATTGCGATGATATGGCCGACAATATCATCACCGGCAAAGTGAGCGACCTCGACGCACCCGAGGCCGCCGCCGTGGTGCTCTACGCGCGTTTCCTCAAACGCATCGGTAGTCATTCGCGCAACATTGCCACCAGCATCGTTAATCCATTTCACCGAATCGGGTACAACGAAAAAACGAAAAAAGATCCCGAAACAGAAATCACCACGCCAACGGGTTAGTTTTTGTGAACACAATGAGTCACGTCCAACGCATCATTGCCCTAGCCTTCGGATTGGCCATCACCGGAATGGCAACGGCGCAATCTTCAGAAAGCCTCCTGAAAAAGCTCGTTGAAAAAGGCATCCTCACCGAGGCCGAGGCCGCCGAGCTGCGCAACGAAGCCAACGCGGATGCTGCTGCAAAACCCAATCATTGGGTGGAGAGCATCACCTTCAAGGGTGACCTCCGGCTGCGTTACGAAATGAAGCATCAGGAATGGGCTGCCGGAAGCCAATCGAGTCGCAAACGGTTTCGCTATCGCTTTCGCTACGGCGCCATCGCGGATTTGCAAAACGATATGAAGGTCGGCTTTCGCATCGCCTCCGGCAGCACCAGTAATCCCATTTCCACCAACCAAACCCTCGACGACGCCGGCCACAACGACACGCTGGCAATCGACCAAGCCTACGCGCAATGGAGCCGCGACGGGTTTACGGTGATGGGCGGCAAGATGCCCAACCACACCAAGACCGGCTGGATGATCAGCAGCGGCCTGATCGACACCGATTACACCCCCGAAGGTGCCGAACTGCATTACGACCTCGATGCGGGCAGTTTGCCCATCGGACTGCACGGCGGTTGGCATTCCATTTATGAATCGTCCCACGGAGATGACGGAATGCTTATTGGGCAACTCACCACCGAGCACGATTTCTCAAACGACACATCACTCAAGCTGGGCCTCGGCAGTTATTGGTTGTTCAATGCTGACCAAATCAAAGCCGACACTGTGGGGTCATCCGGCACGAGTCACAAAGATTCCGCGGGCAACTCCGAAAGCGGAAACAAAGTCATTTCCAATTTCAACCCCTACTTCATCGATGCGGCGTTGACATACAGAGGCTGGTCGAGGCCGGTGAAGTTTTCCGCGATGTATCTCAATAACCCCGCCGCTGCCGCCGGCAGTGAGGACACCGGCTACAGCCTCGGCATCAAATACGGCAGCGCCAAGAAACCCGGCGAATGGGAAATCGGCTACGAATGGCGCCACCTCGAGCAGGATTCCACATGGCACGGGCTAACCGATTCAGATTTCGGCGCGTTCGGCGCGCGCAATGTGGCCGGCAGCGACGGCAACAAATATTACAACGGCACCAATGTGGAGGGCAGCCTCATCAGGGCGCGGTATCAATTATACAGCAATGTGAAGCTCGGCCTCGGCTGGGCCATCACTGATGCCATCAAGAACGACGTCAGCGGCACGGACAAGACGACCCACCGCTTTTCCTTCGACGTGATCTTTTCGTTTTAGGCGCCCTACTTTTTGTTGCCGATGCAGTAGAGCTTGGCGTTGGTGCGGATGAAGAGTTGGTTTCCGGCGATGGCGATGCTGGAGCGAATTTGGTCGTCGCCGTTATTGCCCATCTCAGTACGGTTCAGAATCTTGCCGTTCTTGGAATCGATCACATACACCTCGCCGCCGTGGTTTTGCAGGTAGATTTTGCCATCGGCTGCGGTGGGAGAGCAGCGCACGAGCTTGCGGCTCTCGAGGTTGGTGCTCCAGAAGATCTTGCCAGTCTTGGGTTCGCAGGCGGCAATGGTCTTGTCACGACCTTCGCCATAGACCACGAAAAATTTGCCCTCATAAAAAAGCGGGGTGCAGACGTCGCTGGTGAGCACGTCCTTGTTGCGGCTGATCTGGCCTGCGCTTTTCCAGACGAGGTCGGTGCCCTTGCCGGGCTTAATGGCGTAGACGGGTTGGCGCTTGGGCGCGCACACGAGGACGACGCCGTTACCGACCACGGGTGAAGGCACGAGCCGCCACCACTGTTGGCTGTGGCCGGGGTTCCAAGTGCCCCAACGCCAGTTTTCCTTGCCGGTTTCGGGGTTGTGGCCGGTGAGCACGTCGCCGCCGGCGATGAGCAGTTCGCCATTGTGCGGGATGATGGTGCCGAAGGATTCGAGCGATTCCTTGTTGGCCTCGCTGGGGCGTACGTGTTTCCAGAGGGTTTTGCCGGTCTTGGGTTCCATCGCGAGGATGAACGAGGGATTGTTGGGCTTGCCGCGGCCGTGCACGGGCTCATCACGCTGCAGCACGGGCAGGTAGAGCTTCCCTTCATAAAGCGTGGGCGTGGCGGAGAACGTCCACTGGAAGGTGAAGTCTCCGTAGTCCTTCTGGATGTTGCGCGCCCAGAGCTTGTCGCCCTTGACGCTGTAGCCGACGAGGTCGCCATTGCCGAAGAAGAACACCACGGTTTCGCCGTCCGTCACGGGTGAAGGCGAGGCGTAGGTGCCTTTGCCATCGAGGCGGTAATCGGCTCCGTCGCCGTTGGGGCGGTATCCGCTGCCGGCGTTGCGTTTCCAGATGGTTTTGCCAGTTTTGCGGTCAAGGCATAGTGCGAGCAATTGACCTTTGCCGGCGGCGGCATTCTCGATATGCACGGAGGTGAGAAACACGCGGTCGCCCACGATGATCGGTGTGCCGGCACCGGCCCCGGGCAGTTCCGTTTGCCACGCGATGTTTTCGGTCTTGGAAAACTTTACGGGCAGGTTTTTGCCGGAGGTCGCGCCGTTGTAATTCGGGCCACGCCAGTTAGACCAGTCTTCGGCCAGCGCGTTAAGGCTGAGGCCAAGGATGGTAACGGTGAGAATGCTGTTTTTGATCATGACTTAAA
>CAZJRV010000103.1:0-10014 GCA_964548235.1 uncultured Verrucomicrobiota bacterium | reverse complement strand
CCTGCGGATGCAGGAACAGGGCGGCGCGGTGGCGCACGTGAAGCGTGTGCGCATCGTGGACATCAAGCCCGGCCGTGCCGCCGATGACGGCCGCCTGCCGGTGGACTGCACGTGGCGTGTCACCGGCACGGTGGAGCACTGGGGCCACATCCACACTCGCGAGAACGAATACACCGCGCGCATCCACCTCAGCACCACGCCAGAAGACCGCGGGCGCATTGCCGCCTTCGAGGTCACCGACGAACAACGCATCCGCTTCGAGACCGGCGTGCGGCAATTTGAGGACTGACAATGCGTGTGGCCATTGAACAACTGGAATTCACCTACGCCCCGGGCAGCCCAGACCGCTTTGAGCTGTGTATTCCTGATTTGCAAATCGAAGCGGGCGCGCGCGTGGCGTTCGTCGGCCCCAGCGGTTCCGGCAAGACCACCCTGCTGCGACTGCTCGCCGGCATCGCCGTGCCGCAGGCGGGCACCGTGACCGTGGGCGAAGTGCCTGTGCACCAACTCACCGATGCCGGACGGCGCGCGTTTCGCATCCGTCACATTGGATTTGTGTTTCAGGATTTCCGGCTCGTGGAGCATCTCGACGTGCGCGAAAATATTTTGCTGCCCTATCGGCTAAACGAGGCACTGCCGGTTTATGACTCCATCGAATCGCAAGTAAAACAGCAAGCCGAACGGCTCGACCTCGTGGGTAAACTGGATTCGCCCGTGGACGCGCTGTCCCAAGGCGAACAACAACGCGTCGCCATTTGCCGCGCGCTGTTGCCGCGCCCCGAGCTGTTTCTGGCCGATGAACCCACGGGCAATCTCGATCCGAAAAACAAGGACCGCATTCTCGATCAACTTTTTCAACAAGCCGAAAGCGCCGAGGCCACGCTGGTGATGGTCACGCACGACCACGCGCTGCTGAAACGCTTCGACCGCGTGATTGATTTCGCCGAATTCCAAAAACCGGAGGCCGCCAATGAATAGCCTTTGGCTCGCTTGGCTTTACCTTCGGCGACGGCGCGTGGCTGCGGGCGTAATGGTGGCCGGCGTGGCGCTGTCGCTGTACCTCCCGCTGGCCACCCACTGGGCGGCACACGCCTTTGACGAGGCACTGGGCGCGCGCGCGGCGGCGACGCCAATGATGGTGGGCGCACGCGGCAGCCGGTTTGATCTCGTGCTGCACGGGCTGTACTTCCGCGCGCGCAGCGAGGGCACGGTGGCGTACAGCGAATTCACCGCCCTGCGCGATGCGGGGCACGGGCGCGCAATTCCGCTGCACGTGCAGTTCACCGCGGGCGGGCAACCGGTGGTGGGGACGTCGCTGGATTATTTTGAATTTCGCAATCTGCACATCGCGCGCGGCGAATCCATGGCGCTTCTGGGCGATTGCGTGCTCGGGGCCATTGCCGCGCACAAACTGAATCTTCACCCGGGCGACAAGCTGAAGACCGATCGCAAGAATCTATTCGACCTCGCGGGCGATTATCCGCTGCAACTCAACGTGACCGGCGTGCTGGCGCCCACGGGCACGGCGGATGATGAAGGCGTGTTTGTAGATGTGAAAACGGCATGGATCATCGCCGGGCATGGCCACGGCCACGAGGAAAATGAATCCAATGCAACCAGCCCGAAGCTGGTGAAAACGCATTTGGAAATCACACCGGAGAACATGGGTTCCTTTCACTTTCACGGCGACTCCCGTGCGCTGCCCCTGACGGCCATTCTTGTGGAACCCACGGATGCCAAGGCGGCGGCATTGATTTTGGGGCGCTATCAAAACCACAGTCGACTGCAGGCACTCAAGTCGCCGGCGATCGTGGATGAAATGATGGGGATGGTAATTCGTGTGCGGCAGTTTCTCGATGCCAACTACGCGCTGGTGGCGGGCGCAATGGGGATGTTGCTGGCGCTGATCGTGGCGTTGTCGCGCCGTCTGCGCGCGCGGGAAATGGAGACGCTGTTTTTGCTGGGCTGTAGCCGAGGCACACAATTCGCATTGCAGGCAGCGGAGCTGCTCATCATTTTCGCCACCGCAATCGCTCTCGCCCTCATTGCTGCCTGGGCCACGGCGGGGTGGGCGCGGGATTATTTGGACACATTGGCCGGATGAAACACTTCATCGCATTGATTTTAATTCTTTGGACCGGCTGCAAACCAGCGGTGCATGCGCCCGATGCGCCTACGGGCAAGCCGCGCGTGGCGGTGGTCAATTATCCGCTGGGGTTTTTCGTGGAACGGATTGGGGGGGATTTGGTGGAAGTGCATTTCCCGGAAATGGAGGGGGATCCCGCATTTTGGAAACCGGTGGCGACGGAGGTGCGCGAGTTCCAATCGGCGGACTTAATTTTGCTCAATGGGGCAGCATACGCGAAATGGACTGCGTGGGCTTCGCTGTCGGATTCGAAATCGGTAAATACCAGCACGGCATTTCGCGATGCATACATCACGGTGAAGGCAAACGCGGCGCACCGGCACGGCAAAGGCGGCGAGCACAGCCACGCGGGGACGGCTTTCACCACATGGCTCAATTTCAAGCAGGCACAGCAACAAGCGGCCGCGGTGCACCGTGCGCTGGTGAATTTATTGCCGGCGCAAAGCGAGGCGCTTGCAGACAACTTTGCCGCGCTGCAGCGCGATCTCATTTCGCTGGACGCCGATCTGCGGGGCGTTGCGGCGGATTTGGGGGAGACTCCGCTGCTGGGGTCGCATCCGGTTTATCAATATCTCGCTCGTGGTTATGGATTGAAAATCCGAAGCGTGCATTGGGAGCCGGACGCAATGCCTGATGCGACGGGATGGGCGGAACTGGCTGCACTGCGCAAAACGCATCCGGCAAATGTGATGCTGTGGGAGGATGCGCCGGACAAGGCGATTGCCACCCAGCTTGCCGCGCGGGGAATTCGCAGCGTGGTGTTTGCGCCGTGCGCCAACCGTCCGCCTTCATCGGATTGGCTTGCGATGATGCGGGCCAATGTGGCGGCGTTGCGGACAATGCCGGAGCTTGAATAAAAATTTCGCGCCGGGCTTGTTCACATTTTATTCGCCGTGTGTGAGCAATGTGAGGTTGGATGGAACGCGTTTTGCCCCATACTCGCGGCGAGGAGGAGGAGGTGTTGGTTTGTTTTTCACAAAACCGCACGTAACGATTTTGCCATGCCAATGATGGGGCGCCCAGGACGGGCGAGAGGCATTCCTTTTCCAATGATCCGCGGACTAGTATGAAAAAACTGGTGTTTGCACTTTGCTGCGTGGCGGGATTGCTGGGGGCACCAGGCGCGCGGGCGTTTGTGATGATCGGCCCGATGGATGTTTCCGAGGTGGCAGCAAACGGCATCGACTTCAACTACACGGACGATCTGGGCGGGCCGAAGGATCTCAAGACGTTTTTCCGTTGGAACACGCCGATGCTGACGTACGCGTTTGACGCGAGCTTCATGCAATATTTCGGCCTGGAAGGACGCGAGGCGGTGAAAGAGGCGTTCACGATCGTCAACGATTTTTTTGATAATGACGATTACTCGGGGGTCAGTTCCTTGGATTACCGGGCGCATGGATTTCTCAGCAACTACAACACCACCTGGGTGAACACCACCGCGAAAAACGCGGGGATCATCGACATCAAGAGCCTTGTGCTGGGAATGGTGATCAACCAATTAGGCTTGGGCAACCCGCACCGGTATTCGTTTGGCGCGCGGTCGATCACCACCAATTCCACGGGAACGCAGTTTAATTTCAATGTGCGCCTGCGGAATTTTGATCCAATCACCTTCAAGCCCACCTCGGTCATCAACGGGGTGACTTACAGCTACCGGCTGATCCACGATGCCCAACCCAGCGCGGGCCTGCAGCCGGGTGGGCAGCTGCCTTCATTCGTGGATATGGAGGAATTCACCACCGACACCAGTGGCAATGCTTGGACGGCTGTGTCGGGGATTGTGGATGCCTTTTACGGTAACACAGCGATTTACTGGACGGACCAGCCCACCCTGTTTGGGTTTGGCGTGTTTTACAGCGGCAAATACGCAATGGGGGGGGCGTACCAGCCTCGTCACGCGCTGACTTATGATGATGCGGGCGGGTTGCACTACCTGTACCGCACCAACAACATCGTGTACGAAAACCTCGATCCCAACGTGGCGCTGGTGATCCCGGCCAACTTTTTGCCGACATACGCCATCCCGGTTTTCCCCAATGGCAGTCCGCGGGTGTTTCCGGATCCCTCGGGTGTCTCGGGCGCGTACATTCCCCGGCGCAATGCGGGCATCATCCCCGGTCTGCCCATCACCTCCTCCCTCCCCGCTCAGGCGCCGCCAGCGCTGGTGGATGTCGCGCTGCGCGGTGGCATCGACAAGATGCAGTTCATCGAGCAGCCCTTTGACTCCTTTCTGGGAATCACCTTTACCGCCACAAACCATATTTGGACCGACCGCTTTGTGAGCACCAATGGTCAAAACGTGGTTGGCCTGAACAATACCACGCCGGGCGCCTCCGCATACATTGGCATCCCGCAACTGGCGTGGTTCACACAGCAGGTGGGCCGCGGCATATTCCGGCCGGACATCATTTTTGTGGCCGATGAATTGGGAGTTTCGCCTGATGGCGTGCCGATTGCCTTCAACCGCACAGACTCCACCGCATGGATCGACAACTTCACCAACAACCTTGGGCCCGTGCAGGTGCTTACCACCAACGTGGGCCCCGGCCTGATCGTGGGCCCCATGCAATATACCTTTACCAAGCTGGGCGAAGGGTTTGAGGTCATCTGGAGCGGCGAGCCCAGTGTCGTGGGCAATACCAATTCCTATTCACTGTGGGGCCACATTCGGGGGCCGGGTCCGCAGGATGTGGTCACTTTCCCCAACGACGCGCAGATGCACATTCTCGAGAACGTGCTCACCCCTGCCACCGCTGTGCCCACCATCACCAAGGTTTACGATACCGGGCAGGACAGCGTGCTCACCCGCACAACCGAAAGCCTCACTATCGAGGGCCAGTTGCTGAATTCCGTGGAGCACATTCAGATTATGAACGGAAATCTGGTGGTGCAAACCATCAGCGGTTCGCAGGTGCAAACCTTCATCAAGTCGCACCAGCTGATCGTCATCCCGCCGGGCGTGGTCAACGAACTGGCAGAAGGCGCTTCCGGAACGCGCACGGTGCGGGTGTGGAACACGCTGGGTGCCAGCGCGGCCTCCACCGACACACTGGGCATTTACACCGGCCTGCCGGTCATCACCGGCACCAGCCGGGATGGCCTCACCTACGACCGCACGCGGACGTTGACCGTGTACGGTTATGGATTCAGAAGTTCACAAATCGCCGGCGCCAATGACGGCAATTCCACGCTCACCTATTTCAGGGTGGAGGATGCGGCCGGCAGCATGAAGTTCCCCGCCAACGGCAACAGCACGGAGATCGCATTTGAAATCCGTTCCGACCGTGAGGCAGTGCTGCCCCTCAATTCCATCTCCTCGCAAATTGCCGATGGCTCCAACCGCCGGCTCCGCGTGGCCCGCGACGGCGGCACGGACGCCCTCACCAGCACCAACAACGTGGCGCTCATTTCAAATATCACCACCCAGCCAGTCATCGCCAGCATCAGCACCGACACCGCCGGCAACTTCCGCCGCGACGCGGCCATTGACATCAATGGCACCGCGCTCAACACCGCCTACCGCATTGAGATCATCAACTCTGATGGCTCATCCCTTTCGCCTGTGATGCAGATAAATCTCCCCGCGGCGGGCGTCACCGTTGATGACAATGGCTCGCGCATTCAAATCTCGAGCGACGTGTTCTACACCACCCAGGCCGATGGCAATGCCACCAAGAGGCAGTTCAAGGTGTACAACGTGGTGGGCAACACCGACCGGAATTCCACGTTTGAATTTAACGTGAACGCCCAGCCCACCGTCCTGTTTGTGGCGGGCTTCACCTCGCCCAATACTTTCAACCGTGATAAAACCACCGGCGACGATGTCACTCTCACCGGCACCAACCTCAAGAACGTGAATTCCATCGTGATGGTGGATGAAAATGGCAGCGCCCTGCCCAACACGCCCTCCATCTCCCTGCCCAACCCGGGCGTGACCGTGGCCGACAACTCGATTGTCATCGACACGCAAACTTCCGAATTCCTCAATGGCAGCTCGGGTGATTCCAACGCCACCTCGCTTTACCGCCGCTTCGCGCTTTCCGGCCCGCGCGACACGGTGTACACCCCGCAGGATCAGCGCTTTTATGTCGGTGTGCCTCCCAAGTACACCAGCTACAGTGGGCTGAGCAGCTCCGCTACCGCCGGCGCGGTCAACTACCGGCGCGACAACAACACCTTCACCGTCAACGGCTCCGGATTGGGCGTGATTTCCTCCGTCGAAATCGTCGACCTCAATGGCAACACCATCGCCGCCAACACCAGTGTGGACACCACCACCGGCGTTAGTTCCATCAACAAGACCCAATTTGCCATCGCCGCCAACTCCTTCCCCAATGCCAACCTCGTGGACGCCTCCAGCAACAGCACGCGCCGCCTGAAGATTACCACGCCCTTCGGCATCGTGGTGAGTGATAATAACTCCAGCGGCTCATTCAGCGTCAGCGCCACACCCACCTTCCTCGGCAATGCCGCAGCCACCTTCGCCGGCGGCGGCTACGACGGTGGCAGCAACACCTATGACCTCAGCACCGGCAACCTCGTCATTAACGGCAACAACTTCCTCGGTATCAAAACCATCCGCTTTGAGGACAACTCCACAAACCCGGATTCCAACGGCACTGTGTTCATCAGCTCCGTAATCAACCCGGCCGCACCGCCTGCCGGTATCACTTTCAACAGCACCGGCACGCAGATCACTGTCACCAATCAATACATCAATGACAACAACGCCAGTTGGGCCGATGTGAATGCCACTCACCCGCGCGTGATCCGCCTCATCACTGCTGCCGACCAAAACGGCACCTCCCAACCCATCAACACCCAGCCATAAGCAGGCCTGATTTTTCCATGGCCGTTCCTTTGCTCGATGTCGTTTCGCAAAACCTCGCCCTCGAGGCGGAGCTGAAGGAAGCCTTCTCGCGTGTACTCCATTCCGGCCGATACATTTTTGGCGGGGAACTCTCGGCATTCGAAAGTGAAATTGCCGCAAGCTGCGGCGCGGCGCATGGCATCGGCACTTCTTCCGGCACCGATGCGTTGCTGCTCGCGATGATGACTCTTGGCATTGGGCCGGGGGATGAAGTGCTTTGCCCGTCGTTCACTTTTTTTGCCACCGCCGGCAGCATCGCACGAACAGGAGCCACGCCGGTGTTCATTGACTCCCATGCGGACACCTTCAATCTCAATGCCGAAGATGCCGCCGCCAAAATTACGCCGCACACCAAAGCCATTCTCCCCGTCCATCTTTTTGGCCAAGCTGCTGACATGACGGCTATCGGGCAACTCGCCAAGGCGCATTCGCTGCACATCATCGAGGACGCCGCCCAGGCGCAAGGAACCTCATGGGAAGGTATCCCCGTGGGCGGCATGGGCGACTTGGGTGCGTTAAGTTTTTACCCCACCAAAAACCTCGGCGCACTGGGCGATGCCGGCCTGCTCACCACCAGTGATGATGCCCTCGCTGAGCGGGCACGCGTGCTGCGCAATCACGGGATGCAGCCCAAGTATCACCACGATTTTATTGGCGGCAATTTCCGGCTCGATGAACTGCAAGCCGCGCTGCTTCGCATCAAGCAAACGCGCCTCATCGAATGGATCGCCCTGCGCACTGGCAATGCCGCACAGTATCAATCGCTCCTCGCCGGCACGCCGGACCTCATCCTGCCCGCTGCTGCGCCGGGCCACTCGTGGAATCAATTCACCATCCGCCTCCCCAACCGCGAGCGCCGCGATGCCCTTGCCGTTGCGCTTGCGGAAGCAGAAATCGGCCATGAAATTTATTATCCCAAGGCCCTGCACCAACAGCCCTGCTTCGCCCATCTTCCCGCCGCCCATTGTCCCGTAGCCGAGAAACTCGCCGACGAAGTCATCAGTCTTCCCGTCTATCCGGAAATGACCGAAGCCCAAGTCGCCGAAGTCGCCAAGGCTGTCAGTGCCTTCTGTGGCTAAGCACACCTCCGGCCCGGTGGATTTGTTCGTTTTTTGAAGTGCCCTATTCGGACGAAGTGGGCTTGTACTCCGGAAGCAACTCACGCAGCCAAACTCGCGCCGCAGCATCATCCAATTCACCGCCCCGTTGCAGAGCGATTTCCAGTGCTTGCCAATTCGCAACCGTCAAGGCCGCGCCGGTGATGCGTTGGATTTTTGGATGATCGGTTTCGGCCAATTGTTCATCAGCCGAATGAAGCTCTTCGTGCAGTTTTTCACCCGGGCGAAGGCCGATAAACTCGATCGCAATGTCCGCCCCCGGTTCGCGGCCGGTGAGGCGGATCATGTCCTCCGCCAGTTCCGCAATGCGCACCGGCTCGCCCATGTCCAAAATAAACCGGTCACCTCCTTCCCCCATCGCCGCGCTGCGCAGCACAAGACCGGCGGCTTCAGGGATGCTCATGAAAAACCGCTCCACTGCCGCATCGGTCACAGTCACTGGCCCACCTTCTTCGATTTGCTTTTGAAAAATCGGCACCACGCTGCCGGATGATCCAAGCACATTGCCAAAACGCACCGTGATAAATCGAGTGCCACCCTTTGCCAATGCGTGCCCTTGCAGCACCCGCTCGGCCAGTGCTTTGGTGGCGCCCATCACGCTGGATGGCGCCACGGCTTTGTCGGTGGAAATTAAAATGAACCGACCCACGCCGTGCTTCGCCGCAGCAGCAGCAAGTCGATCGGTGGCTAACACGTTGTTGCAAATAGCTACCGCCGGTTGGCGTTCCATCAAAGACACGTGCTTGAAGGCCGCCGCGTGAAAAATCACATCGGGCGTGTGCCGCTTGAATGCCGCCACCATCGCGGGCGTGTCCTGCACGTCGATCAATTCGGGAACTGCATTGATGACATTTTCAATTTCCGAATGAATTTCAAATAATTGAAATTCTGAACGCTCCACTAACACCAATTTAGTCGGTCCAAGCTGGGCGAGTTGGCGGCACAGTTCCGAGCCAATACTGCCCCCCGCACCGGTGACCAATATGGTTTTTCCATCCAAAAATTCCCGCACCGTTTCCGTTCCCAAATCCACCGACTCACGCCCAAGGACATCGGCAATCTCCACCGGTCGCAGTGCCGTCACCATATCGCCCACGGCTAGCTGGCTCATCGAAGGCACCGTGCGACAATGCAAACCTAATTCATCCAACAATGCCAAGACCTCACGTACCCGCGCACCCGGTGCGGATGGCATCGCAATGATCACCTCATCCACCGCAGACGCATCGCCGACGCGCAATCGCTCCACCGCGCCAGCCACCCGCACGCCGTGGATTTGCGTGCCGTGTTTGCGTTTGGCGTCATCGAAAAACACTACCGGCCGCAGCGTCGCTTTGGTTTGTAATTCCCGCACCAACGCCGCGCCCACTTCGCCCGCGCCCACAATGGCAACACGTCTGCTTTGTTGCCGTCCGCCATTGCTGCCCGTGCTTTGCCGCACCAATCGGAAGCCCAGCCGACACGCTGCCAACCCAAGAAAGCTGAGGATGCCGTCGAGTACGATAACACCACGGGACATTTCGTGAACTGCGTCGATTGCGTACCATTGGCCAAAGAGCACGATGGTCACAACCCCCAGAGCCACACCGAGCCGTTTCAAATCCGGGAGGCTGAAGAAGCTCAGTAGACTGTAAAATTGCCCGGCAACCGCCAGCGCCAAAAGTTTTACTGCCCACACCCAGACCCAAATTTCTTTGATGTGGCGCTGATGTTCCGCCGGCACATTGAATTCAAAACGCAGGAAGTATGCCAGACCCGTGGCTGCTACCAAAATCGCAAGGTACAAAACCAGTAGCACGGTGATCCGCTGCTTGCGCGATAAATTGGGGGGATGAAAAACCGGCATCATTCGTTGGCGTCTTCGCGTTTATTCTGAC
>CAZJRV010000102.1:0-10202 GCA_964548235.1 uncultured Verrucomicrobiota bacterium | reverse complement strand
TATTGGGTGGGGATCTGGGTGTCCGCATTTGGTTGATGTTGTGTGGTTTGGGTGGTGGAGTTGGCGGTGGGCGCCCCGGAGGAGATCGTGGCGGACGACCCGGTGGAGGGCGAGGAGACCGTTAAACACCAACCCATAATTTAAAATTCAATCTACTCAAAAAATGAAAAATGCCCTGAACATTCTGATCCTACTCACTCTCACTGGAATCCTATCCGCCCAGCCCGGCGGCGGCTTTCGCCCGGGCGGCGGACGCCCCGGTGGGGAACGCCCCGGAGGAGGGGAACGCGGTCGCTCCGGCGCTCCACAACGCGTCATGCCCATTTCACTGCGCATCGGCCTCATCGAAACCCTCGGCCGAATTGGAGGTGCCGATGCCGAAGCCATCCTCGTAAAGACCCTCAAGAAAACACAGGTCGGCGTGGAAGTTTCGCTCATAGACATCCAACTTACCAAACTGGCCGACGGCGCAGAGCATCCGCATAAAGACAAAGTACTCGGCGCGGCCAAGTACATTCTCCGCAATCCGCCCGATGCCTCCGATGATATTCCCGGCCAACTCGATATGCGCGCAGTGGGCGCCTTGTGGGATATTCTGGTGCGCTACAAGGACACAACCTTTAAGGAAGACGCCGAGAAAATGCTGGTCACCGAGGACGGCCTCAACCGGCGCGCGCTAGACTACCTCACCCGAGTGCTCGAGGCCCAATCCGTGCCCATTCTCGCTTCGGCCTATTATGACGCCAACATCGAGAACCGCACCAAGGATGAACTCTGGGGCCGCATCAACGATTACCTTGACGAATCCCCCGCAGCCGGAATGGTGATGGTGGAACGCTTCAAGGAAGGCCTGCAAAAAATGGCCACCGAAAATGCCGAGCGCGCCAAACGCGAAGCCGAGCGGGCAACGGGCGGCAACACCGAGGGTGGCGGCCGCCGAGGAGGCGGAATTGACTGGCGCAGTATGATGGGTGGCAGAGGCGGCGGCGCACGAGGCGAACTGGTGAGCGATCTCAACCGGCTGTGCGGGGGCAAGGATCTCACCGCCGAAGCCATCGGAAACCGCCGCAGCATTCTCACGAGCATAAAGGCCACCACCGGCGATGCGGATTTCCAGGCCATGTTTGTCTCCGTGGAAAAACGGCTTGATGAACTTGCCAATCCCAACGAGGACACCAGCAGCCGTTTCCGCGTCAGCGACCCGCGCGAAGCCGCGCGGCGCGAGGAAATGCGCCAGCGACTCGAGGGGCTCCGCAATCGCGGCGGTGGAGGCGAAAGCGGCCGACCCGCGACCCCCCGCCCGGACAACAACTAAGGCACGATCCCAAACCGGATCCTAATTCAATCCGCCCCGCGTTCATGCGGGGCGGTTTTTTTATGGCATCGGCCGGTCATCCAGCCGCAATTGCAGGCAAAGCACATCGCGCCATTCGCCAAACTTGCAACCCGCCTCGGGGAATACCCCCGCCTGCGTGAATCCAAATTGCGCGTGCAATTGCAGGCTCGGTTCATTGGCCGCATCGATCGTGGCCAGCACCACGTGCAAATGCCGCTCACGCCCCGCCGCCAGCAGAGCCTCCATCAATTGGCCCCCAATTCCCCGCCGCCGAAAACGCTCCGCCACATACACCGCCACTGCGCCGGTGAAACGAAATCCAACCCGTTCCTGATGCGGCCCCAGCGAACTCCAGCCCACAATCACGCCCCCGGATTCCGCAACTAAAATCGGGAAATTGCGCCCCGCAAAATGGTCAAACCACTCCTTCCGCTGCGCAAGCGTATGCGGGGCGTCCTCATACGCCGCAGCAGGCTCGCGCACTGCTGCATTGTAAATTAATAAAATCCCCGGCACATCCCCGCGCACCGCCGGCCGAATAATCACTTCATCACTCACCCGCGCAAGAAACCACACCGCCCCACACCGCACGAGCCTTTTTGAAAGAATGGCTTTCGTGATGTTCAATTTTCCGTTATCGTCCTCGGCCCGATGGCCAAAATGAATAAACGCAAATTCAACATCGCTGTGGCAGGCGTGACCGGTGCGGTGGGGCAGGAAATGCTCCGCGTGCTGGAAGCGCGCCGGTTTCCTGTCGGCCAACTCGTGCCGCTGGCTTCCAAGCGCAGCGCAGGCAAACGCGTGCGCTTCAAGGGCAAGCAAATCACGGTACGCGAACTCACGCGCGATTCCTTTGCCGACGTGGACATCGCGCTCTTCAGCGCCGGCGGCGGGATCAGCCAGAAGTTTGCGCCCGCTGCCGTGAAAGCCGGCGCGGTGGTGGTGGACAATTCCAGCGCCTTTCGCATGGACAAGACCGTGCCGCTGGTGGTGCCGGAAATCAATGGGGCCGATGTCGCCAAACATCGCGGCATCATTGCCAACCCGAATTGCAGCACCATTGTCACGTTGATGGCGTTGCATCCGCTGCACGCGGCATTTGGTGTGAAGCAAATTTTTGCCGCCACTTACCAAGCCGTTTCCGGCAGCGGCGCGCAGGGCATTGTGGAATTGGAAACGCAGGTGAAAGACCTCGCGCGCGGACGCAAAATTTCCAAGTCCGTTTACCCACACCAGATCGCCTACAACGCCCTGCCCCACGTGGATGCCTTTCTCGACAACGGCTACACGAAGGAGGAAATGAAACTTGAAAACGAGGGGCGCAAAATTATGCACCACCCGCGCTTCCGCGCCAGCACCACCTGCGTGCGCGTGCCGGTGTTTCGCGCGCACTCCATCGCGGTGAATGCGGAGTTTACCAAACCCGTTACCGTGGCGGCTGCCCGTCGGGTTTTGAAAAAAGCCCCCGGCTTGGACTTGCTGGATGACGTTTCGAAAAACATTTATCCACTCGCACTGGAACGCGCCGAGCAGGATAACTGCGCCGTGGGCCGCATTCGCAAGGATTGCGCAATGAATAACGGCCTCAGCTTCTGGGTCGTGGGCGACCAAATTCTCAAGGGTGCCGCGCTCAATGCCGTTCAAATCGCTGAGGCGGTTGCTGAGCTTTAGTTCTATTTCATCGCCACAAAACGCATTTCGGGCTAGAGTAACGTTGTCGCCCGAAAAACGTATATTAATTGAGCGCACACTGCGCCGATGCTTTGAAATCGATCCTGCTCATTTTTGCAACACTGGCTGCGGCCAATGCGAATGATTCCCGCCCTGCCCCATCCCAGGTGGCGAATACGGATGTGGCGCTGCTGAATTTGGCGGGGAAATTCATCACGCCCCTGCGCGCAGCGGGCAAGCAACCGGCGGTGCTGATTTTCACCACGCACGATTGCCCCGTGGCCAATAAGATGGTGCCCGAGATTCGCCGCATTGCAAAAGCATTTGAGGGCAAGGCCGGGTTCACCTTGGTTTATGCCGACCCCGATTCGTCGCCCAAAACCATCGCAAAACATCAGGCCGATTTTGGCCTTGGCACAATCCAAAGCGTGCATGACGGCAAGCATCAACTCGTCCGTGCCGTGGGGGCCACGGTCACGCCCGAGGCGGTGGTGGTGCTGCCCGATGGCCGCATCGCTTATCGCGGGCGCATCAATAATTTTTATGAAGACTTCGGCAAACCGCGGCGGGTGATCACCCAGCACGATTTGCGCGATGCCCTCATCGCGATACTCGACGGAAAGCCCGCACCCAAGCCGCGCGGCGAATGCATCGGATGTTTCATTCCCAAGCTCAAATGATAAAATGAAAAATTCTTTCTTCAAATTCATTATGCTCACCGGCATCGCCACGGTGCCCGTGCAAGCAGGGGTGACCTTCACCAAGGACGTTGCGCCCATTATTTTCAATAACTGCACCTCATGCCATCGGCCCGGTGAGGCGGCGCCGTTCGCGTTGCTGAATTACAAAGGCGTGAGCAAACGCGGGCGCTTGATTGCGCGGGTCACCGAGGATCGCGTCATGCCGCCCTGGCATGCGGAGAAAAGTTCGTTCGCCTTCCACGGCGACCGGCGGCTCACGGAAAAACAAATCGAAACCATCAGCCAATGGGTGGAGGCCGGAATGCCCGAAGGCGACGCGGTGCACTTGCCTCCGGCACCCAAATTCATCGCTGGATGGCAGCTGGGCAAGCCGGATCTGGTCGTGAAAATGACCGAACCCTTTTCCGTGCCGGCCGATGGCCGCGACATTTACCGCAGCTTTGTGGTGCCATTAAATTTACCGAAGGACAAATGGCTCAAAGCAGTGGAATTTCGGCCCGGCTCACGCGCGGTGGTGCATCATTGTTTGTTTTCGTACGACACCACCGGCGAAGCGCGTCGGCTGGATGCGACGGATCGTCAACCGGGCTTTCGCCGAATGCGCCGACAGGGCCGCGGCGTGGGTTCGCTGGGCGGTTGGGCCGTGGGCGGACAGGCGCGTCCTTTGCCGGCGGATCTCGCGTGGCATCTGCCCAAGAATGCCGACTTGGTTTTAAATATGCACTACCACCCCAGCGGCAAGGCTGAGGCGGATCAGTCCAGCATCGGACTGTATTTCACTGATGAACCGCCGCGCACCTCCTTCACGGGCGTGCAATTGCCGCCGGCGTTTGGCGCACTTTCGGGCGTGGACATTCCGCCCGGCGAGAAGGCCTACACGGTGATCGACAGTTTCACGCTGCCCATCAATGTGGAGGCCTTTGCCATCAGTGCCCACGCGCATTACCTTGGCAAACACCTCCAGATGACGGCCACCTTGCCGACAGGGAAACAACTTGATTTGCTGAATATCCCAGACTGGGATTTCTCGTGGCAGGAGCAATATCAGTTCAAGGATTTCATCAAGCTCCCCAAAGGCACGCGGCTGGATTCCAAGGTGGTTTGGGATAACTCCGCCGCCAACCCTCACAACCCCAGCGTGCCACCGGCGCGCGTGCGTTGGGGTGTGGAGAGCGAGGACGAAATGGGCAGCCTCACGCTGCTGTGCCGCCCCGCGCCGGGCGAACGCTTTGCCACGTTAACCTCGGCATACTTCCGGCACTTTGCCGAAGTGCGCACCCGCACCGCACGCAATATGGCTGAGCGCGCGCAGGGCCCGAATGGCGATCGGATCCTCGATTCATTCCTGCGCCGCAACGATCGCAACCGGAACGGGAAGATTGATTTGAATGAAGCCCCGCGCTGGTTGAAACCTGCTTTCGACCGCGCCGACACCAACAAGGATAAAGCACTCGATACTGCTGAATTAAAAGCTGCGCGCGATCGTTTAAGGATAAACCGATGAAACAACTCATAGCCATTATTGCCGCCGCAGCGATCGGAGGCACCGCCACATTTGTACTCACCTCGAGCAACAATACGGCCGCGCGTTCCGATGACGGAACAGCCAAGGCACAACAGGAAAAGCTGGCCCAATTGCGCCGCGAAAATCAGGCGCTCCAAGCGCGGCACAATCGACCGGAAATCATTGAGGTGAAAGTGCCCGGCGAAACCACCACAGAACTGGGGCCGGATGCCGCGTTTTATCTGGGCAAACTCAAAAAACTCAAACCTGACGACGGCCGTACCAAGCGGCGGGCGGTGCATTATTTTGAATCACTGGTGGACTTGGGCGAGGGAGCGCTGCCACCAATCGGAGAATTTCTTGCAGCCAGTCAGGACCTCGAATTCCTGATGCCCACCGAGCCGCGCCCCGAGCCACGCAATGAAGACGAGGCTCGTCGGCGCAAATGGCGCGAAGGCGAAGCCGGTCGTTATTTCAAGCCCTTCCCCAAGCCGGACAACTCATTCCCGCCCACCTTGCGGCTTGGCCTCCTCGAGACCATCGCCCACATCGGCGGCAACCCGGCCGAGGCATTGTTACTCGCTGTTTTGGAAAAAACATTGCGCGGCGTGGAGGTGGCTTACCTTGAGATTGCTCTGCAAGAAATCGCGCCGGACCAGCATCTGGATCGCATCCTCGCCGTCACACGCGGCATCCTTGCCAACCCGCCCGCGGTGGCCGAGGGCGCCAGCGAATTGGATCGCCGCACCAAGGGCTACCTGTATTCCATCCTCGTAAAACACAAGGATCGCATTTTTGTGGATACCGCCAAGGAACTGCTCATCCGCGAAGATGGCACGCTCGATGGCTATGCGCTTTCGTACCTGCGACAGGTGCTGGGTGCCGAGGCGATGCCCATTCTGCTCGCCGCCTACAAGGACCCGCGCATCACCAATGAATTTCACAAAGCCGCCCTGCGCGATGCCGCGCTGCGATTCATCGGCACTAATGCGGAGGCCGACGCCATTTTCCATGAGAGCGTGAAGGAAGGCCTCGCCAAAATGAAGAAAGGCGATATGTTCGATTTCAAACGCTACGAACACATCGGCCAACCATTGGGCGCATTGATGCGTGATGTGGATGATCAACCCGTGCACGTCATCGCCGCACGCCGCAAGTTGCTTGGCGATGTGCGAAAGCAATCAAGTGATTTGCTGCTGCAATTTGGCCTCACCGCCATGGATAAACGCCTCGGCGAAGAACAGAAACGCCGCCAAAACGGAAACCTCAACTAATGAAACAAGTCATCGCCATTCTCGTTGCCGCACTCGTGGGTGCGGCTGCTGTCTTCATCCTCAAGTCCCCCGCCCAATCCGCCGCCGGATTGGATCCGGAAAAGGAAAAGATGAAGGAACAAATCGCCAAACTGCGCAGCCAACTCAAGGCCACCGATGCTCAGGGCAACCGCATCAACACGGTGGAAACAGAAAAAATCGTCACCGTCACCGCGACCGTTAAGCCCGGGGAAATCCTTGAAGAACTCAAGACGATCCGCCCCACCGAAGGCAATCGCCAAGCCACCATGCGCCGGGTCATTCATTTCATGGTGGGCCTTACCGATGCCGGCGATGCGGCCTTTCCGCCCATCAAAGAATTCCTGTTACAGGCGGAGCCGGTGGACGTGGAATACGAGGCCATGGCGATGGCATTCGATCGCGAACAGGCCGCCGCAGCCGAGGCCAAGGCGCGTGGCGAGGAATCCAAACAAGGCGGCATCACCGGCATGGTGCGCTCCGGTGCGGCCAGTTATTTTATGTCCCGCGAATTGCTCAAGCAAACTCGCCAACTCGCCCCGCGCTCGTTACGCCTTGGGCTGCTGGATGTCGTGGCCGACATCGGCGGCGCGCAGGCGGAGACCATCCTTGCCGATGTGCTGGCCAAGACCGGCCGCGGCCTGGAGGTGGCCTATCTCGATGGTCTCCTCGAGAAAATGGCCGGCGACGCCTATCGCGACAAGGTGCTGGAAACCGCCCATCTGCTGCTCAATCATTCAACCGGCGCCAACGCGCAGAGCCTCTTCGATGCCGCCTCGCGCGCCTATCTTTTTGCGCTGCTCGTGAAATACCGCGACGCCACTTTTGTCGACATCGCCAAGACCCAGATCATCAACCCCGAGGGCCGCGTGGATGGTGCCGTCGTGCATTACCTCACCTCCGTGCTAGGCAAAAAAGCCGTGCCGCTGTTGTACGCAAAAATAAAAGACGACAGCCTCACCGATGACGGCGACAAGATGGCCCTCGGCGATGCCATCCTCAAACACGTCGGCACCAATACCGACAGCGACAAGTTTTTCAAGGAAGTCATCACCGACGAAAAACTCGGGCCATTCCGATACCTCGCCCTCGGCCACCTCACTGGCGGCGACAACTCCGAGCAAACCCTCCGCAACCGCCAAAAACTCATCCAAACCATCAAAGCCGATTCCAAGGACGAAGCCCTGAACCGCGCCCTCGACGGCACCCACAACCGCATCGAGGTGATGCTCGACCCCACCAAGGCCGGCACTCTTGGCAACCCCGGCGGCCCTGCCGGCCTGCTGGAGCTCTTCAACCCCGGCCAAAGGAAATAACGGCCCAACAAGCCTTCATTTTTCAATTTTGAGATTTGCAGCCGGACTGTGAAAGTCTAAAATATCGGCGTTCCAAATCACAAGACTTCCTATGAAAAAACTCATTGCACTTTTATTTGTCACCGCACTCATCGTTCCCGAACTTCAAGCCCGCCAGGATTGGCTGGTGTTCAATGGCAAATCCGGCCCGGGCAAGGGGAAGCACATTGTGCTCATTGCCGGGGATGAGGAATACCGCTCGGAAGAGGTCATGCCGCAATTGGGCAAGATCCTCGCCACGCATCATGGATTCAAATGCACGGTGCTGTTTTCCATTGATGAAAAAACGGGGATGATCAATCCCAACAACCGCGGCAATATCCCCGGCACGGAGGCATTGAAGACGGCGGATCTGATGATCATCGCAACGCGTTTCCGCGACCTCAAGGATGCGCAGATGAAAAACATCGACGACTACCTGCGGCGCGGCGGCCCGGTGATCGGCATGCGCACCGCCACGCACGCTTTCAACATCGGCCGCGACAAGCCTTACGGCCACTACGGCAACGGCTACAACGGTGACAAAAAGGAATGGAGGGATGGCTTCGGTCGGCTGGTGCTTGGCGAAAAATGGATCAGCCACCACGGCGGCCACAAGAGCGAGAGCACCGTGGGCATCCTCGATCCCAAGGCCAAAGGGCACGCCATTCAACACGGGCTAAAGGACGGCGATATCTGGGGCCCTACCGACGTATACGGCGTGCGCCTGCCGTTGCCCGGCGACAGCCAATCCATCATCCTCGGCCAGGTCACCAAGCGCGCCGGTGCCCGGACCAATGATATTTTCTTCGGCATGAAACCCACCGACGCCGAGGCCACACCCGGCCGTAAGAACAGCCCCATGATGCCCGTCGCGTGGACGAAGAGCTACCAAATTCCCGGCGGCAAAAAGGGCCGCACCTTTGCCACCACGATGGGTTCCTCCACCGACCTCGTCGCCGCCGGCACCCGCCGGATGCTCGTCAACGGCGCCTATTGGCTGCTGAATTTGGAGATCCCCAAGGCCGGCACCAAGGTGGACATCGTCGGCAAGTTCGAGCCCACCCAATACAGCTTCCACCGCGGCAACTATTGGCCCGAGAAAAACATGAAGCCGGCGGACTTCAAGTAACTACTTCTTCGCCGCAACTTTTTTCTCCAGCCGACAAAGCGACACCTTGCGGTTCCAGTGCGTGGCGGCGACCTGGATGCCGTCCGGGTGCAGGTCCATCCCGCGCGCGGTGTCCTGCATCTTGAACTTGTGAAACTCCTTCGCGTCGTCCTTCCAGAAAATCAGGTAGCCTCCCCCGCCCCCGCCGGAACAGCCCATCACGAATCCATCCGGATGCACCACCTGCCGCCAGATGACCCCGCGCACGCCCGCGGCCACGTGCTTCTTCAACACCTTGCCGCTCTCCCAGTCAAGCCGCATCACCAGCGGCTCGTGCACCGCGCCCAGCGGGTTGGTGCCCTTGTGCAGTCCGCCGGCCAGCAGTTGCTTGCGGTCCGCCGTGAGCGCCAGGCTGCGCACCCCGCCAAAGTGCACGCGCTGGCCGTTGTTGTAGGTGTGTAAATCCTTGGCGTCGAACTGACGCACTTCCTTTGCACCGGCCACATCCCATTGACGAATTTGGCCCATTAAATCCCCGCTGAGCAAATGCTTGCCGTCGGGATGAAACATCACCGAGTACACGTCCAGCTCGTGCCCATTCAGTTCCGCCACCGGCTTGCCATCGGCCATGTTCCAGATTTTCACCACCCGATCATTGCCGCCGCTGGCCAGCCACGCGCCGTCCGGGCTGACGGCCACGGTGCGGATCCAGCCCTTGTGAGCGGTGACCTTGCGGATGGGCTCGGGCTTGTCTGCCGCCACGGGCCACCAGATGAGCGTGTCATCCAGGCCGCTGGTCACCAGCGTTTTGACATCCTTGGAAAACGCCAGCCCGCGCACCCAGGAATCGTGCCCCTTGAAAATAATCTTGCTGCCGTCGGCCAGTTTCCAGCGAAGGATCGCGCGATCCTCCGCCGTGGCAAAGAGGAATTCACCGGAAGGATCAAACCGGCAGTTGATCAAGGGCGCCGTGTGCGCCAGCGACTTGGCGAGGTGAACCTGCTTTGCATCCACCGCCATCGCCGTTACACTAGAATTTCCTTGATGGGCTCAAACGCCGGGTCGGCGACGGGAACTTTTTGCCCACCCACCTTGAAGCTCTTGCGGCTGTTGATGCCCAGCGCTTCGAGATAGGTGTGGAACAAATGCCCCGCGTCCACCTGCCCGTCGCTCACTGCCGTGCCGTTCTTGTTGGTGGCACCGTGCACCGCGCCGCGCGCAATACCCGCGCCGCCAAGGCACACGCTCCCCGC